>DASWAC010000490.1:0-2369 GCA_036391335.1 Ktedonobacterales bacterium | reverse complement strand
GCCGCGTGCGCACTAGCCCTCGCCGCCAGTCCCGCCCTCGCCGCGCCACAAGCATCCACCGCCCATGGGCACGCTATGGGCGTCTTCGAGGGCGCGCATCCCGCCATCAGGGCAGCGGGCACGAAGCTGGTCTATCAAGGCGGCTCGGTTGAGACCGCGCCCCTCGTCTACATAAGCTGGTGGGGCAGCCAGTGGAACACCGGCTTCTCGACTGGAGGCTACACGAGCGCCCAGGCTCAGGCCTACATCACGGGCTTCTTCACGAACGTAGGTGGCAGCTCCTGGGATAAGATCGACACTCAATATTGGCAGGGCATCGCCGTCGGCTCGACGAGTTGCGGGACAGGTGGGACGCATATCACGAACCCCACCGGCCAGCTCAAGGGCACCTGGGTAGATACCACCTCAGTGCCGACCAGCCCTACGCAGAGTCAGATTCAGAGCGCCGCCAGCCGCCTCATGAGCCACTTTGGCGCCTATAACGCCAACGCGACGTATTTCGTCTTCACGCCACACGGGCACAGCATGAGCGGCTTCGGCACGCAGTGGTGCGCCTGGCACGATGAGCCCCTCAGCGGGACGCAGATGGCCTATGCCTATATGCCCTACATCCCAGATGCAGGCACATCCTGCGGTCGCAACTTTGTGAACCACACCAACAATAGCTATGGCAATGGCTACTTCGACGGCTTTTCCATCGTCGGGGGTCACGAATATGCCGAGGCCATGACCGATCCGCACCCTGAGCGGACCTCGACCAGCTTTGGCTGGATCACCAGCACCGGCTCGACTGGCGCGGAAAACGGCGACCTGTGCGCGTGGGCGAGCAACTCGACGAATATCACGCTTGGCTCGCACTTCTACGCCGTGCAGCCCATCTGGAGCAATTCCAGCAGCAGCTGCGTGACGACCTTCTAAGCGAGTGGACGTCTGGCACGTCCGTCCGTCGCGGAGGCCCTGGTCAGCGGCGAGATCGCCACGGACTGGGGCTTTCGTGCGCCCGAAGCGAGGCTATCCCTCAGCCGGCGCGTCAGGCAGAATGTAGGTGCGATAGCTCGTCACCGGCTGGAATCCCATCCGCACGTAGACGGGGTAGCCCATCTCCGTCGCGGTCAGCATGGCGCTGGTGCAGCCGCGGCGCGCGGCCTCCGCGATGACAGCCCAGGTGATGGCCGTGCCATAGCCGCGGCGACGCGCGGTGGGCACGGTGGTAATGCTGGTGATATCGGCGACCGTGCCTAGCCGGCTCAGGCGGCCAGTGGCGACGGGTGCGCCGGCCACGCGACCCACCAGCAGCGCGACCGCCGGATCGGTGGCCGCAGCCAGCGACGGGATGATTTGCGGTGGCATGCGGGTGATGGAGCGGAAATCCGCGAGCCCTTGCTCGTCGCTCACCAGCGAGATTGCCAGCTCCGCAGGGGCCGGGGGAATCGCTGGCGGGATGGGAGCCAGCACCAGGGCGGGCTCCTCCTCGTCGAGCTGCCAGCCGTGCTGCCGCAATGCCTCTTCGAGCTCGGGCGCTTCGCCGTCCTCCACTGTGACGCTGAAGGCCTGCCCGGGGTGAAAGAAGGCCCCGATGGTCGCGAAGAATTGCTCCGGCGTCAGTGGCTCGAAAACGATCGCCGAGCTGAACATGCCTTCTTTGTCCTCATCACTCGCCGTGAGGACAACGCCACCGCTCACCGCATGGCGCTGCGGCCCTGGGCGATATTTCCGGAGGGGTAGCGGCGCCTTGAGCCCTTGGTGAAGGATGCCGCGCAGATCTAGAGTCAAGGTATCGTCCCCCTTCTAGGTGTGGTCACGCTCAGTCACATTAGCCGCCCTCATGAGGATAGCGTCTCGAGGGCGACCGGGACCACGCCCGGCGCCTCGTGACGGTTCCTCCGCGCCCACACCCGCTAGTCGCCCACCGTGGCGGGCATTACCGCAGATTGTGTCTGCGTGGCAGGGCGCGGCGCCTTGATGGCGAAGAGCTCAAGAGCCATCGCGGCCAGGGCGAAGACCAGGCTGACAGTGAATGCGGTCCCCAGGCTGTGGGCAAAGACGATATGCGCTTGCATGCGCGGACTCGCCCCCGCCAGCATGCGGGCCGCCACGGTGTGTGTGGCGCCGCTAAAGACGGTGATCAGGATCGCTACCCCCAGCGAGCCGCCAACCTGCTGCATCGTCTGCAGCATCCCAGAGGCCGCGCCCGCGTCGCGTGGATGCACCCCAGAGAGGATGGTCACGCTCAGCGAGAGGAAGTTGCAGCTCACGCCGATGCCGAGCAGCATCATCGGCACGAGGATGCCCGGGAAGTAGGTCGTGTCGGCGGCAACGTGCGTCAGCCAGAATGTCGCGACGGCGACCAGCGTGATGCCGAAGAGCAT
>DASWAC010000489.1:0-2389 GCA_036391335.1 Ktedonobacterales bacterium | reverse complement strand
CTTAGGCATGTGGTGTGCGACTTCCTTCCGCATGATGCGTGATGGGTGAGCTGTGGACGCCAGCGGCTGGCGCCTGTGCGACGGGGAGACTCGTTCCGACAGGGGCGCTCCTTCCTGCGCGGTGATGCTGTCTGGCGGGGGTCAAATTGCTGCCCCAGCCTTAACGAGTCTAGGAGCGCGTCCTTACGCGACGATTAGCGGTTTCTTGCGTTGCCATTACGCGGAAGGTCGCGAAGGCCAGCGAGGGAGGCAGGCGACAGCGAGACGGCTCACAGTTCACACGGCGCGACCAACCGCCTGGGTGGCGCGTCTGAAGATGTGAAGGCCTCAGCGCAGGTCATCTGATGAGCGTTTTCTCACAAGCGGTGATGGATACTTTTTGTTGAGCGTTTCGCGTGACCGTGGCCCGGCATTGAACCGTCTTGTATTGCGCAGGAACATTCACAATCCCACCCTGGCTGCCCCTGGTGGCAGGCGCAGGCGTGGTGTCGGCGCGCGCCTTCGAGCCCCACTGACGAGCCTATCAGGCCAAGCACTACCTTTCCACTGATGCCGATAATCCTTCTGGAGCACACTGATGACGTCGGTGCAAACTGATCCCCTGACCGCGCTCACTGAGCGCCCCCTCGCCTCGTTACAGCGTCTGCGAGCCAGCGTTGCCCGTGAGGCGCGCTCGCTCAAAGATCGTGCGCAAGATGCCGCCACGAGTGAGCCCGCTTCCAGCCATCCTACGCGTGGCCCCGCCTTCCCACATGAGCGCCCGCTCAGGCTGCCCATCATGTGGCCGATGCTCAACAAAGAGACTCAGCAGCCCACCTGGCGGCACGGCACGCTCGTCATCAGCACGACCGTCGTGCTCGTCACCATGCTCTTCTCGCTGGCTCTGCCAGGGATTGGCTTGCTCGCCGCCTATGGCGAATATACGCAGATACGCGGCGTGGCCGACTCGGCACTCCATCACCTGCTGACCGCGAAAGATGATCTGACGGGCGTCACGAAGGGCGCCACCAAGACCGCCGCCGTCGCGACCTCAGGCACGAGCAGCGTGAAGGTTGATCCGGCGAGCATGCGCGCCGCGCTCAACGAGATGAAAGCGGCGCAGAAGGACTTCTCCGCGCTGCATACCCGGCTCAATTCCGCGGATTGGATTCTGGCGACCGCAAGCAGCCTGCCCGGCATCACCAGCAAGCTGGAATCGGCGCGCGGCCTGGCCAACGTGGGCTATGACGCCACCATGATGGGTGTCGAGGTGCTCGGCGCACTACAGCCGGTGATCAGCCGCGTCGGCGGGGCGTCTGCGTCATTGGGTGACGCCGAGCTGCTGCAGCCGCAGGACCTTACCGCCTTCAAGCAGGCAGTGACGCATGCCGACGGCTATGTGGCCGATATTCAGGTGAATCTGGCCAGGGTCTCGCTGGGTGATCTGCCGCTGAGCACGAAGCAGAAGTCAGACCTGGCGCACGTCATGGTCGAGCTGCCACGCATCCGCGCTGCCCTCGATCTCGGCGCGTCCCTGGTGGACCCGCTCGGCTGGCTGCTGGGCGTGGGGCAGCAGCGCAATTACCTCGTGCAGACGCTCGACCGCTCTGAGCTGCGGCCCAGCGGCGGCTTCGAGGGCAACTATGGTGTCGTGAGCATCAAGAACGCCAAGCTGGCGCCATTCTCGCTCTACAACGTCAACGATATTGACTATGGGCTGCGCACGAACGGCTGGATCTTTGGCCGCCGTCCACCGCCGGCGTATTCCTGGTGGCCCTTCGCGAATTGGGGGCTGCGCGACGCGAACCTCTCATCCGACTTCCCCACCAGCGCCGGCCTCATCATGGATGTCTTCGCGAGTGAGGGCGGTGGGACGGTAGACGGGGTGATACAGATCAGCCCCGTGACCATCGAGCATCTGCTCAAAGTGACCGGACCGATCTACGTGCCTGCCTATGACGACACGGTCACCGCCGATAACCTCGAAGATAAGATCCACTTCTACCAGCAAGATCCCCGCGGCATCGCCATCGAGGCCCGGCTGAACCCGGACGATCACACCCACAGCCTGCGCAAGCGATTCACTCAGACGGTGGTCCAGCTGGTGCAGGACAAGGTGAAGAAGCTGCCGTTCAGCCAGATGAGCCCGCTGGTCAAGCAGCTGCTCGCTGACCTGCAGTCGAAAGACATCCAGCTCTATTTCAGGAACTCGGATGTGCAGGGGCTGCTGAGCGAGCTGCAAGGCACCGGCTCGATCAACCAGACGGCGGGGGTGGATGGCTTCTTCATCTCGCAGGCGAATGTGAGCGTGGCCAAGCTCACCCCTTATGTGGCGATGACCCAGACCGACACCATCACGCTAGATGACAAGGGTGGCGCGACGCATCACCTGGTGGTGACCTGGCACAAC
>DASWAC010000488.1:0-2437 GCA_036391335.1 Ktedonobacterales bacterium | reverse complement strand
GCCAGCACGATGGGCACGGCGCCGCGCAGACCCACCCACGAGATGAGCGCCTTCTCACGCCACCCCATGCGCGCGATGAGTAGGCTGGCAAAGACACTCACTGGCCGCGCCACGAAGATGAGGAAGAGTGTCATCAGCAGGCCCACGCCGGCAATCGCGGGGAGATGCGAGGGAAAGACGAGCAAGCCAAGCGTGAGGAACATCGCGACCTCCATCAGCGAGGCCATGCCGCCGTGGAAGAGCGTCAGGCTCGACGTGTCGGGCAGTGGGCTATTCCCCATCACCAGGCCTGCTAGGTAGACCGCGAGGAAGCCACTCCCGTGCAGCGAGGCGGTAAGGCTATAGATGAGCAAGACGAGAGCCAGGGTGAAGACGGGATAGAGGCCGCTCACCCCCAGCGCCGGCCGGTTCAACACCCAGACCGCCACCAATCCAAGTCCCAGCCCCATCACCACGCCGATGCCAATCTGCTGGATGAAGAGAAGGATGAGCCCTGGCACGGAGGCTCGCGGATCGGTGATGAGCTGTGTAATGCCGATAGTGAGGAAGATCGCCATCGGATCATTCGTGCCGGACTCCAGCTCCAGTGTTGGCAGCAGGCGCCCGGAAAGCTTTACCGCGCCCGTGCGCATGACCGAGAAGACCACGGCCGCATCCGTGGCGGAGACGATTGCGCCCAGCAAGAGCCCTTCGAGCCAGGTGAAGCCCAGTGCCAGCGTGGCGAACCAGCCCACCAGCGTCGAGGTGATGAGCACTCCCAGCGTCGAGAGGGCGAAGGCGGGCCGCACGGCGGAGCGCACGCTGGGCCAGCTGGTGTCGAGTCCGCCTGAGAAGAGGATGAAGGCGAGCGCGATGGTGCCCACGAGCTGCGCCACCCAGGGATCGTTGAACTCGATGCCGCCGAGGCCGTCGGAGCCTGCCAGCATGCCCAGCGCGAGGAAGAGGAGCAGCGGCGGGATGCCGATGCGCACCGAGGTTCGGCCCGCGACGACGGCAAGCAGCAGCAGCAGCGACGCCACGAGGATGAGGTGCTCGATACTGGACACAGGCATCTCCTCTCGATCGCAACGGCTGGTCGTGTCCGCATGTGGCTTGCGGGTGCCTTCTCACCCTGAATCGTGCCGGATACGTGGCGCTGACGAGAGGCTCTAGCCCCGAATCCACCGTGCTCCGGCCTTGGGTGAGGACCCGCGAGCGGAGGAGATGATGGCCGCAGACAGGCCGAGCGCGGTGTATCCCCACGTCCACGCAGACCGTGGTATAAGGATGCCACATCGAGGCGGCTGAGGGTGAAGGGAGACGCCGCACGCGAGGCCCGCTTTCGCTACTTTGGGCGGGTCAGCGAGAAATCGCGATAGACGATCTCCAGCCCCTCGTTGCTGCCCAGGCCAATCTTGCCGGTGGTGTAGGTGTCATCCACGATGACCCCGACGGAGGCGCCGTTGATGAAGAAGGCGAGATGAGCGCCCGCGGCCCGCACCTGGAGGGTATTCGTCGCGGTGGCCCCCTTGTGGACGGCAGGCGACGAATATTGATAGGCCACAGTCGTCAGCGTGCCGTCAACCGCTTTGTAGAGATACCAATTGCCACGGCCATCGATCTCGAAGCTGTAGTAATTCCCTTGGCTTACTCGCCGGAAGGTGATGCCATACGATTGATCGGCTGCGCCTGAAAGCTGCGTCGCGGTCGCCGTCATTGTGAAGTCGGGGACGGGGCTCGACGTTGCGATGCAGAAGTTGTTGCCCACGACATGATAGCCATCCGCCTCGTAGAGGCACTGCGGAGGCTGCTGCGGAAACGAGCGCGTGAGCCGAGTGAGAGGATCAGTGATGATGCTGACCTGGGCCGGGGTGACAGTGGCCGCCATCGTGGGCAGCTTGACTGGCGGAATCGTGGTGCCCCTGCCGGCCGCCCAGGTGCTCGCCAGCACCGCGACGACAGCCGCCACCAGCACCAGCGCCATGCCACCCAGCACCAGCGGCGACCGAGCTCGCGGGAGGCGGGTGGGTGGAGCGGAGAGCGGTCCATTCATGTCGTCAGCGGAAGTCATCTGTGGGTCGGCCGGATCAAAGTCACTCACGCTATGGTCTCACTGCGCTAGCCAATTTTCGACACGGTCATGTTGGTGAAGACGACATCGGTGTTGGTGTCACCCGCGACCCCGACGAGCCCCGTGGAATAGGTCGTATCCTCCACCGAGCCAACCAGTGTGCCATTGATAAAGACCTCGATATGGCCTCCCTGATAGGCGACCTTCAGCGTATTCGTCGAGCCGATGTCTCTATGAATGGCGGCGTTCCCTTGAAATGTAGTGAGATCGGTGACGGTCTCATTCACGACCTTTGAGATGTTCCACTGGCCCACGTTCGAGAGCCGGGCGATATAGTAATTTCCCTTGCTCACCCGCCGGAAGACGATGCCATAGAAGGCGTCACTC
>DASWAC010000487.1:0-2123 GCA_036391335.1 Ktedonobacterales bacterium | reverse complement strand
CTGTCCATCTTCGATGAGCACAACCTCCCCGGCGAGCTCAGCGACATCCACCGGCGGCTCCGTGAGAAGCCGACCGCCGAGGGCCCCGTCTTCCGCGTGCTGGACGAAGTCACCCGCGAAGAGAGCCTCCGTCCGGTGCGCGCCGGGGTCGTGCTCTTCAACCTGCGGGCGCGACGCATCGTGCAAATTCAGAACACCTATGATGAGCTGACGCAAGATGGCACGGTGAACTATCACAACGGGAAGTTCCTCAGCATCCGCTCTTTGCCCTATCAGCTGCCTCCCTCGTGGAGCATCGTGCCCTAAGGGCGCTGTTGCCAGACCGGCGGCTGCGGCGAGACGGGCAGGTGAAGTAGACCTCCGACGCGCGTAACGTGCTACAATGCCAGGCTGGAAGGGCACGCTGGTGGATGATGCCCTCTGAGTGCTCAGCTGCGAGAGGAGCCGGCAACTATGTCACGCGGAGGTCATCATGGCAGGCCCAGTCAGGCGAATCGGGGCGCGAAGGACACGCTGCCCGCGCTTTCGGCTGACCAGCAGGCGGCGCTCGACGCCCTCACCGCGCGCACGGACGAGCTTTTCTCCGCGGTGCAATCGGCTGCCCCCGGTGGGCGCGACTCCATGATCGCGGCGCTCGAGCCCGTCATCGGCGCCGACCCCGCCATCGCGCAGCATTTCGCCGCCGGGCTGGGCCGTGCCCGTGGCGAGAGTGGTCCCATGGCGGCCAGCCTGGCCAGCATCCTTGGCGAGAGCGATCCCCGGCCAGCGGTGGCGCGCGAGGCACGCAAATCGCGGCTGCGCCTGCAATCGGCGATGATCAATCCCAGCCTGGCGCTGCCGGTCCTCGCCCCTGCCGCCCTGGTGACGCACCCCCACACGCACGAGCATGAGGGTGAGCCGCTGCCCCTCGGTTGGCGCTTCCTCGAGGCGCAAGCCAGCCGCACCCGCGAGGAGGGCGACATCACGCTGATCGTGTGCTTCCAGGAGGACACGACCCAGGGCCAGGTGCGCGCCTATGTCGCCGATATGGATTTCTGGAATGAAGGCCTGCGCGACTTCAATCGCACGGACCTGATGAGCCGGCGTGCCTATGAGCGCGATATCGTGGGGCAGGTGCGTGAGCGGGGCCGCCAGCATCTGACCCAGCTGACCTGGGCGCAGGCACGCCGCCTGTTGCTGGCTGCCCTGGGCGTCAACGTGTGGGCTGAGTCCGATAAGCCTGACGACTATGAGCGGCATCACGACGAGATCGCCGAGCGCCTGAGCCTGGGTGGTGAGCCCGCCGACGAGGCCCTGATCGCGGAAGTCGCCGCCGAGCACGACCGCTTCGCCCGCGACGGTGATCGCTTCCTGATGGACCCGGCACTGGAGCCCGATGAGGTCATCGCGACCTTCTTGGGAGCGTGGTGGCTGGGTGATTTCAATCTTGCGTGGGACCTGCTGAGTAACGAGAATGCGATCCGGCAGAAGGAGTCACGCGAAGAGTTCGTGTCGAGCCGGCGCAAGTGGTTCGATGAGGCGGCTCCCGGCTCGCTGCGACTGACGGTGGTGCACGAGCAACAGCGACGCGCCAGCGGGCTGATTCTTCCAGGGCAGGGCACGGCGCTCGCCAGTGGTGGCCGTGACTTCGAGGCCTTTTGGTCGGTCGTGCTCACCGAGTCGCCGCTGAGTGGCGCCTTTGACGAGCTGCCCATGGCCACACTGACCAGCCCGGAGACCCGCCGCCACTGGTATTGGACGGCCTACACCATGCAGCGCGACCCGCGCTCGACGATCTGGGTCATCGCGCGGCTGCGTGACGAAGGTGCCACCAGCCAGACCATCCCATTGGACGAAGCGCGCAAGCGCATCAAAGAGGCGACTCAGCAGGCCGAGGAGGTCGCCCAGCGAGCATCCGCCGTGCGCAACACCGAGCAAGAGGGCGACCTGGTCCGTGAGGTCTCGGCGCTCATGGCCTCTGCGATGCACTATCACGACGCGGTTATCCGGTTGCTCCCGCTCGATCAGACGGTCTATTCAGATGCCGTACGTGACGCGGGCATCATGCAGCACGCCGAGCGCGCCACCGCCATCATCGAGCACGCGGTGCAGCGATTTCCCAACGATACGAAGCTGCTAACCGA
>DASWAC010000486.1:0-16150 GCA_036391335.1 Ktedonobacterales bacterium | reverse complement strand
GAGCGGGAAGCTCCGTGCGGCATCCATCACAGGCGCTATACCAGAAGTTGAGGATGACGACCTTGCCCCGCAGCGATGAGACACTGACGGGCTTGCCATCCTGCCCCATCAAAGTCACATCCGGGGCCAGGTGTCCAATCTTCGCCGCGGCGGCAAGTCCACTCGTGGCGCTCTCAGGCTTGGCCCGCGCCGGCGAGAGGAGGGCGAGAGCGAGGAGCGCAATAGTCGTGATGGTGAGCGCCGCGGCGATCAGCGCCCGCGCATGCGCACGGGCCAAGACGGCTGCACGCTCGCCGAGCTGTCGCGCGTCTACTCCTGCCATCTCATCGCCTCATCGCTGCTGACCTACATCGCGCCCAAGCCCATGATATGGAAGCCTGAGTCGAGATGAAGGATCTCGCCGGTCAGGTTGCGGGCACCATCGCCAAACAGATAGAGGGCGAGCTTAGCAACATCCGACTGATCGATATTTCTGCGCAACGGCGCAACCTGGTCAATCAGGTCGAACATGGCGTTGATGTTGCCCACGCCACGCGCCGAGAGCGTGCGCAGTGGGCCGGCCGAGATGCCATTCACGCGGATAGCTCGCGGACCAAGGTCGTTCGCGACATAGCGCAGCGCGGCCTCCAATGCGGCTTTGGCCACGCCCATGAGATTATACCCCGGCACCACGCGCTCACTGCCCAGATAGGTGAGGGCGACGATCGAGCCGCCGCCGCGTTTTTCCATCAGGGGCTCGGCGCGCTTGCTCATGGCCATCAGCGAATAGGCGCTCACGTCCAGTGCGGTGAGGAAACCCTGCCGAGAGGAGTCGGTCACCCGGCCGCGCAGGTCGTCTGTGGGGGCAAAGGCCACGGCATGCAGCATCATGTCGAGGCCGCCAAATTCCTGGTCGACCTGGGCAAACGCGGCGTCCAGCTCGTCGTCTCGCTGCACGTCACATGGGATCAAGATGGCGTCTTCTAGCTCAGCAGTAAGCTTGCGCACATTCTGTTCCATGCGCTCCTGATAGGTGAATGCCAGTCGAGCGCCCTCGGCGGCGAGCGCCTGCGCGATTCCCCAGGCAATGCTATTGTGGTTCGCCACGCCGAAGATCATCGCGGTCTTGCCGTCGAACATCCCCATGATCCCATGCCTCCGCTCGCTCTATGTGCGCAATGCGCTCGTTGCCAGCCTCAAAGGGTACACGCACGCTGCAATTCTAGCATCCGGCACGCGGCAACCGCAACGCACCGGCGAGAGCCGAGCTTCGGCGGGCTCTGATGGGATAATCTGGCCGCTTCTTGCCTGGACTCCGCCTCTGTGTGTCATGGTATAATCGCGTCGGCGCGATTCCCTATCCCGCGCCACTGATTGGGGAAGGCCCAAAATGTCAAAAAGACTCACTAGCACAGTGCTTCTGCTGTTGATAGGGATTGGCTTTGGCATTTATAGTGTGTCCCTCATCGCGCACGCGCAAACCGGCGAAGATAGAATCCTCGCATTCCTGTACTTGATCCCGGCCATCGCCGCATTTGGCGCGCTGGCACTGTTGCCGTTTCGGCATTCGTAGCGGGCCATTTCAGCCAAATAGTGGGCCAGCTAAGACTACCATTGCATTTCTCGCGTATATCTTGATGGTGACAAAAATTGGGCCGGCCCTTGGCTGGGTCGGTGGAGAGGTTCTCATGGTCATTCGTAGTGCTGCTACCAGCCGGCTGTTCGCGGCTGTCGCACCTCCGGTTGCGCCTGATAACGTTGGGGCGGACTCTGTGGAGGGAACAAGGTCATCACCTGAGCCCACTGCCTATTGGCTGCGCACACCCTGGCTCTCGATGCGCGCGCCACGGGGGGACCTCGCAGTGCGGCTAACCCTGGCGGCGCTGGCGATCGTGCTGATGAATCTCATCGAGGTTCCACACGAGGTGTATTGGGCTGTGCTCGGCACCCGGCTGACGTCCGCCGGCATCGTGCTCCTGGTCGCGGGATCGCTCGCCGCCCTCTTCGGCGCGGTCGCTTTGCGGGTGCCCGCCTGGCGTTGGCTGCGGTCGCTGCGATTGCAGCAAGTCGTGCTGGTGTCGCTGCTCATTTGCGCGCTCTTCGACATCCAGTTCATCATGCCCCTGGCGAAAGCTCCATTCACCGCGCCCGACTATCCCAACGATGGCACCACGCTCGACCACTATGCCGCGCAGGAAGTGATCGCCGGGCACAATCCGTATATCACGACTGATCTGGTGGCGGCCATTCGCCAGTTCAATCAGGACCCCGTGCGCACCACACCGTTGCGCCAGGGATATTTCAAGTCGCTGCCGGCAAATCAATATCCATCCAAAGATCAGCTGCGCAACGTGTTCAACGTCGAGCCTAGCGGCTTCGCGAGCTCGATTAGTGAGTTCGAGACACGGGTGAGCTATCCGGCGCTGGCGTTCCTGCCGCTGGTGCCCATCGTGTGGGCCGGTGCGCCAAATGTCACCCCATTCTTCCTGGCGTGTCTCGTGGCGCTTGGCGTGCTCGTGGTGTTGAGCTTTCCCCGCCAGCTTCGCTGGTTCGCGGCGCTTGCCTTCGCCGCATCGGGCCCGTTCATAGTGGCGGCGCTCAATGGCTCACTCGACATCTTTTATATGGTGCTGGTATTTGCCGCATGGCTGGTCTTGCGCCGGTCGTGGAGCTCGGCGTTACTCTTTGGCCTGGCGCTGGCGGCCAAGCAGCTTGCCTGGTTCATCGCGCCCTATTACTTTATTGCCGTCTGGCGGCACTATGGCTGGCGCGAGGCCCTGAAGCGCGTTGGCGTTTCTGGGGGCGTCTTCGCGCTGATCAACCTACCATTCTTCCTGAGCGACCCGACAGCCTGGGTGAAGGGCGTGCTGGCCCCCATGGCAGACCCGATGTTCCCCTTGGGCAGTGGTCTGGTGAAGCTCGGCCTCTCGGGCATTGGACCGCTCGCGCCACAGGCGATCTACAGCGGCCTCGAGGCGATCGCAGTCGTCGTATGCCTGGTCTACTACTTTCGGCGTGGTTATCTCGCACCTGAGACAGGTATGGTGCTGGCCGTGATTCCGCTCTTCTTTGCCTGGCGGAGCCTGACGACCTACTTCGACTATGTGGCGCTGCCCACCATCGCGATTTACATGGCGCGGCGACTCCGCCAGCAAGGGAGCCTGCTCGAACCACCGCGAATGCTCGGCTGGCTCGCCGGCCTCAGACGCACGCTTCTCGGCGCCGCGGGCTTTCTGGCGCCGTCACGGTAAGCCTTACGATGCTAGCCGCGCTCGCCTCGCCACAGACTCGCGCTCACCACCTGCTTGCCCGGACCGGGCTGACCGGCACACAGGCGCTATGGGCACTCTGGGTGCTGAGCCGCGCTATCATGCTGATCGCCACAGTCACAGGCGCGCGCTGGTGTGATCCCTGGTTTTACCACTACGCTGGTGAGCTCCAGGCAGGGCATCTGCCCTATCGCGACCTTTCCGTGGAATATCCGCCACTGGCGATGGCGCTCATCCTGGCCCCGGCAGTCCTCTTGCTGCCATGGGCCGCGATCTCTCCGCGCCCGGATGCGGCGTTCAATCCCCCGTTGCTCCATCTGCCCGCGCCAGACCCGGCCCGCTACGCCGCCTATGGCCTCGCCTTCGCGCTCATAATGCTCGTCGTGGACGCGCTCGCCCTGGTGATGGTGATCCGTGGCGCACGGGCAATGCTTGGCGCACGCCCTGCCTTTGCCGCGGGGGCGCTCTATCTCGCAGTCACCTTCATCATGGGAGGGGTATTGCAGAAGTTCGACCTCGTAGTCGGGGTGCTGCTCCTCTACGCCGTCGTGGCGCTGTGGCGGGGGCGTCCCATCGCGCCATGGTTGGCCCTCGGCGCCAGTGTGCTCATCAAGGGCTTCCCGCTCTTCATCGCGCCCGCGTTTCTGTGCTTCATCCTGCTGCGCACGCGTGGAGACACGCTCATGGAGCGCTGGATCGCGGCCCGGAGGCGACTCGGCGCAGGCTCGGCCGTCTTCGCCGGGCTCATCGTCGCCCCTGCCTTGCTGATCGCGGTGTGGGCCAGCCCACAAGCGGTGTGGCATACGGTGATCTATCACGCTGGCAGAGGACTGGAGATCGAGAGCGTCCCCGCGGGCATAGCTATAGTGCTCTCCGGGCTGCTCCGCATGCGGGTGGTGACAGCGTTCCACGCGCAGGACCTCTCGCGCGTCGTGATCACCCCGCTGGATGGCGTGGCCAATGCGCTCGCGGCGCTCTTGGGATTGTGGTTAGCCGTGGCATGGCTTTGGGCGCTGGCCAACTCACTGCGCGCGAGGGGGCAGGTAGCGGAAGCGTCGAGTGACCTGGCCGGGTGGCTGCTATTCTCCGTGGCGGCGCCTATGCTATCGTTTATGGTGGCCTTTGGGGCGCTGCCACTCCATTACCTCTTGGTGGTTGCTCCCCTCGGCGTGCTCTTGGGTGTGTCTATTGGTCATGAATACAGCCGTTGGCGTGTCTCGCTCGTAAGTATCGTCGTCACTGGCGCGCTCGTCATTGGCGTGTGGGGCTCGCTACGAGCCTTGGCGCCGTGGGCGGTGAGCATCTTGCTGCTGCGCAATGGGGCATGGGTGGCCTTGAGTGTGACCTGTATGATGGGTATGAACCACGCTTTCCGGCGGCTTGTGGAAAGGATGCCTGAATTGTGACGGCTCCATCCCATCCCTCGCCTCGCCTCAAGCCTCAGCCGAAGGCCGCAAGCCGGCCACTCACGCTCTGGCAGCGTATGCGCGCGTCGGCGCCACCCATCCCAGGCTTTTCCCCACGCGATGAAGATGTCGTCGCGCACTGGGTCGCGCACGTGCCGCCCTTTGCCTTGCTCATCGCGAGTGGGCTCGCCTCAGCGCTACTCTATCTCGTGCTGGTGCTGGCCTATCCGATCACGCGCTGGTGGAATCATCCGCGTCTGGCGATCGAGATGGGCAAGCTGACGGATTACAGTCCAGTGGCCGCGTTCGGCTACATTGGCGTGGTCCTGGCGCTCTTCCTTTGCCAGTTCTTCGCGCTGACGGCAATACGCCAGCTCAAGAATGCCGGGCGCGGCCAGTCGCTCGATAGACTCGTGAAGGCACTCGTATTCGGCTTTCCGGTGGTCTTCGCGGCGATCATGCTCTGGATGCAGCCGATTACCACCACCGATCTCTATGGCTACGTCGCGCGCGGCTACCTCTTTACGCACCTGCATCATAATCCTATGATCGTCCCCGCGCAGAAGCTGCCCGGTGGCTATCTCGTTGACCGGCCAGCGTCGCCCTATGGGCCGATGTGGCTGCTCATCGTAAGCGCGGTCTCACGCATCGGCGGAGAGAACTTGCTGGCGAACATGCTGATGCTCAAAGGCATCGCGATTGCCGCGTTCCTGGGTACGATCGTGCTGATCGACCAGCTTGTGCGCCGTGTGGCCCCCGAGCGCCGCCTCAACGTCGCCGTGCTCTTCGCCTGGAGCCCATTGCTCCTCTTTGAGGCTGTGGGGAATGGGCACAACGATATCGTCATGATGTTCTGCATCATGGCTGCGCTCTTGCTGATGCATATGGGCTGGCTGAGGACGGCCCTAGTCTTCCTCGTCATTGGCGCGCTCCTCAAGTATGTCGCGCTCGCGCTGGTGCCGCTGTGGCTGGTGTATGCGCTGCGCACCAAAGGGCGTGTCGCAGCGGATAGCGTGCCCGGCAGGCTCAAGGTCTGGCTCATACGCTCGACCGAGACGAAGCGGGATTGGCTGCGCTCACTTGCCGGGGCCATCGCGACGGTGCGTCTGGGCTGGGCAACATGGCTGGTGGCGAGCTCCGCAGTGGCTGCCGGGCTCATCACGGCGGTCACGTATGCGCCATTTTGGGCGGGCATGCGCACGTTCACCGGTCTGGGGGCTCAGCTGCGCCCGCTGTACTACAATGGCTCGATCGTCCAATTTGTCGCGGCGCCGATCGAATTGCTGGTGAGCCCAGACAAATATTCGGCGCTCGATAAGAGTGTTCGGCTGGCGTTCTATCTGATTTTCCTGGCCTACGCCGTATTGCAGACTCTTCGACTGTGGCGCAGCCTGGAAGAGCCGGGTCTGATGCCAGTGATCACGGCAGCCGCCAAGCTGATCTTCGCGTCACTGGTGCTGATCACTTTCTGGTTCCAGCCGTGGTACATCGTCTGGCTGCTCCCCCTGAGCGCGCTCACGAATGACAGCTTCTTGCGTCGGGCCGGAGTGATCTTTTCGGCCGGCGCCCTGCTCACCTATGCGGTAAGCAACTTCCTGCCGGTAGGCAACTCCGGCGTCGGGCGCGATCTCTTCGTGCAATTCTTCGAGGTGCTGGTTACCTTTGCGCCGCTGCTCTTACTGCGGCCTGCGTCGGGTGGTGAAGGCTGGGGCAATATCTCACGCCGCTACGCGCATCGGCTCGCGGAGGGCATCCAGATCAAGCCTCGCGTGTGGCAGGGCGTGACCCTGGGGCTCATCCTCCTGGTAGCGGCACTCCTGCGCGTGCTACGCCTTGGCGACCTCTTCGGCACGTCGGACCCAGGGGGGGCGCTGAGCCAGGTGAGCGCGCAGCTCAAACTCTTCCTGACAGACCCACGTGGGCTGCACGCCCCCTTCATCTTCCTGCAATCGCTCTTTACCGCCATCTTCGGCGACAATCCGATCGCGGTGCTCTTGCCGACGGCCATCATTGGCACCTTCACCGTCTACGCTATCTATCTGCTCACGATGGAGGTGACGCGTCAAGCCCGGCCTGGAGGAATGGCTGGTGTGGCGCTCATCGCGGCGCTGCTGGCAGCGACCTCGCGCTGGCACGTCTCTCTCAGCCGCTCTGGCATGGAGATCGTGCTGCTCGCGCTGGTGCGCGTGCTGTCGCTCTATTTCCTCTTGTTGGCGCTGCGCTGGCAGACCGAGGGGCGTCAGCGAGGCATGCTCATCGCGGTCAGCATAGCCGGGATCTGCGCTGGGCTGGCCATGGATATCACCCCAGGGCTATGGCTGTCGCCGCTCTTCATAGTTGCCTTCCTCATCTTGTGGTGGGTCCGCCAACCCAAGCCTATTCGCAGCGGCTCTGCCCTGGTTGGGACATTAGGCGCGAGCACGCTGGTGGCGGGATTGCCAGCTATCGTGGGGCTCGTCGGCCAGGTCGCGGCGGTGGCCTCGCATGGCCTCGCAGAGGAGACTCGACGTGGAATCGCCGGGCTCGTCTCACTCACTTTCTGGCAACATGTCGGGCAAAATACGCTGCAAGTGCTCAAGCTCTTCGCGACCCAAGATTACACCGCGAGCTATCCGTCACCAAGCGGGACGCCTGTCGTGTCCGTGCTCATCGGGTGGTGCTTCTTCGCGGGCATCATCCTGTTGCTGGCCACGTGGCGCACCTACATGTCGCAGACGCTGTTGCTGCTGGTGGCGCTGCCACTCGTCACGAGCATCAGCACAGGGTCACCAGTGGGCATCATCCTGGCGGCGGGGGTCTTGCCCGCGATGTGCATCGTGCCCGCGCTGCTCATCTATCGCGCGGGTGAGTTCTTCGGGCATCTCCCGATCGTGCTAGACCGCGTGAACGGAGCGCGCGTCTTCACGACGCCAGAGCAGATTGGCCGTGTCTTGCTGCTGGTGTTCCTGCTCATCATGACTGTCCGGACATTCTTCTGGTACTTCGAGGCGATGTTGCCATCGACGCCACCCAACCAGTGGATCCCAACCTAGAGAGGTGTGAGAGATGGAGCAAGAGACCTTGGAGGCACGGCGCAAGCGCACTGAGAAGATCATCAGCCGCCTGCGGGCTGACTATCCCGACGCGAAGTGCTCGCTTGACTTTACAACACCGTACGAGCTGCTCTTCGCGACGATTCTCTCGGCGCAGTGCACCGATGAGCGCGTCAATATGGTGACGAAGAGCTTGTTCAAGAAATACCCCACCGTCCAGGCTTTTGCCGATGCGGACCTTGAGGAGCTCGAGCAAGACATCAAGTCAACGGGCTTCTATCGCAACAAGGCGAAGCACATCCTCGAGTCAGCAAGGCTGCTCGTGGAGCGCGATGGTGGCGAAGTTCCACGAGCCATGGACACGTTGCTCACCCTGCCTGGGGTCGCACGCAAGACCGCTAACGTGGTGCTTGGCAACGCCTATGGAATCGTCGAAGGGGTGGTCGTTGACACGCACGTGGGCCGCATCTCGCAGCGCTTGGGGCTGACCGCAAATACTGATCCCGCTAAGGTCGAGCAGGATCTCATGAAGGTCGTCCCACCTCAGGACTGGCTCGACTTTTCTCATCTCCTCATTTATCATGGTCGGAAAGTATGCCAAGCTCGTCAGCCACTCTGTGAAGAGTGCGGTGTATGTGAATTGTGCCCGACTGGACTGCAGCGAACGGCGGGCGGCGTGTCAGAGGAGCACGTGTCGCGGGGTAAATCCCGTGGGACAGGGCGTGCGAAATAGGACCAGGCATGAGCTGGGTGAGGCACATCATGACGAAGTTGTCACTGCGCCCAGTGCGAAGGGCACTCACCCCACCGTCCACCGAGGTGGTCGCTGGGATCATCGTGTTCCTTGCTGCCGCCTATTTCATCATGTCTGGCGTCCTCTGGAACTCCGAGACACATATTTATCTCACCGCGAGTCTGGTGGATCGCGGCTCGGTGAATATTGACCCATTCGCGCGGTTCACCGGCGACATCGCCTACGCGCATGGCCACTATTTCGCTGATAAGGCGCCGGGGCTCTCTATCGCCGCCATCCCCATCTATTGGCTCTACAAGCTCCTCTTCATGCATGGGGAGCCGCTGGCGGTCTTCCTGACGCACAAGCCGCCCAAGTCACTGCCAGGCGCTCAGATCATGATGCTGCGCTATACCCTGTCAGTCTTCCTCTCGGCGATTCCCACTGCGATCGTGAGTGGGCTCCTGGTGAGCCTGGCGCGGAAGATTGGCGCCACGCGATGGTGGGCGCTGGCCATCGGGCTGATCTATGGCCTGGGCACAATCGCCCACGCCTTCGCGACGCTCTTCTTTAGCCATCAGCTTTCCGCAGTCCTGGGTTTTGGCGCGTTCTATCTCGTCTACCATGTGCGGCACGGGCTGCTGGCGCGCGGCTACCTCGTGCTTGCCGGCTTCTTGCTGGGCTATGCCATCGTCACCGAGCACACTATGGCGATAGTCGCGCTGAGTGTGGGTGTCTACGCGATCGCCGGCGCCCGACGCTGGCTGGGTGACACCGCCAAGATAATGGCGGGGGCGATTCCCGCACTCTCACTGGAGCTGATCTACAACACCCTCGCCTTTGGTAGCCCATTCTCACTCGGCTATAGCAATCTCGCTGGGCCGACCGTGTTTCGCGAGGGACAGTCCCATGGCTTCTTTGGCATCACCATGCCGACCATTGAGGCGGCCTGGGGCATTACCTTCTCTCCCTATCGTGGCCTCTTCTTTCTCTCGCCAGTGCTCTTGCTCGCCATCCCGGCGCTGGTCATGCTCGCTCGCCGGCGCGAATGGCAGGCCGAGTCGCTGGTGTGCGCGATCGTCAGCGTGAGCTATCTCCTCCTGAACATGTCTTACTTTGCGTGGGATGGTGGATTCAGCATGGGGCCGCGTCACGTGCTGCCTGCCGTGCCGTTCATGGTGTTGCCGCTCGCTGAGCTGACGCGGCGGGTGCATCATGTCGCGTGGGCTCGCATCACCGCCGTGGTCGGCATGTGGTCAATTCTCGTGGTCGGGGTCAGCGTCGCCGTGCGTCCGCTCTTCGATCAGCGCTTCTCATCGCCGCTGACACAGCTCGTGGTGCCGAGTGTGTGCGGAATCCGAGTGCGCCCGGAGATCACGAGCACGCTCACGCCAGGGCAGCTCGCGCAGACCTGCAATGCCGTCGCGCCCTACTACGTGACCGCGCGCTTTGGGACGAACTGGGGAGCCAGACTTGGCTTGCCCGGGGTCATGCAGCTCATCCCACTTGCGATCGTCCTCATGGTGGTCGCCGTGTGGTATCTTTGGGGGCTCTCGGACGAGGCACGCGAGCGCACGTATGTGGCTGTGGAGGTCAGCTCGGTGGAGAGCCTGATGAGTGTCTCCGCGGTGTGACCGAGGTGTGCGGCACTTCAGAGTTGTTTTGGCGTAAGATACGATGTGGGACCATGTCGCCCTCGATGCCGAGGGGGGGCTGCGCGCCATGCGCTAGGTTTTCTGAGCACGTAGACCGAGGAGGAGCATGCAATGACGAGCGTCGCGACTGGGCATGAGACACGTGAGGTTGCCCCTTTTACCAATGAGCCACTGACAGATTTTTCGCGGCCAGAGCACGCCGCGGCGCAAGAGGCCGCACTCAAGCGAGCCGCAGAAGAGTTCGGCAAGACGTATCCGCTCGTCATTGGCGGCACAGAGCGTGTGAGTGAGCAGATCTTCGCGTCGATCAATCCCGCGCATCCCGATCAGGTGGTGGCGCGCTTCGCGTCGGCAACGGTGGCAGAGGCGAATGAAGCGGTGGAGCAGGCATCGGCCTATTTCAAGACGTGGTCCAGCGTCCCGGTGGAGCAGCGCGCGCAGTATGTGCTGGATGCCGCCGCCAAGCTGCGTGAGCGGCGCTTTGACTTCAACGCCTACCTCATCTATGAAGTGGGCAAGAGCTGGGTCGAGGCAGATGCCGATATTGCTGAGGCCATTGACTTCTGCGAGTTCTACGCGCGCGAAGCCCTGCGCATCGGCGGAAACCAGCCGCTGCATCCCATCACCGGGGAAAAGAACTTCCTGCGCTACATCCCGCTGGGGGTCGGCGTAGTCATTCCTCCGTGGAACTTCGCCGCCGCGATCATGATCGGCCTCACGACCTCAGCCTTGGTGACGGGGAATACTGTCGTGCTCAAGCCGGCCAGTACCGCTGCCTGGATCGCGGCTAAGTTCGTAGAGCTGCTCTATGAGGTGGGTGTGCCGAAGGCGGCGGTCTCGCTCGTCACCGGGTCTGGGGGCGTCGTTGGCGATGCCCTCGTGCAGCATCCACTGACGCGCTTCGTCTCATTCACCGGCTCGCGTGAGGTCGGCCTGCGCATCAATGAACTTGCCGCGAAGCCACAGGCTGGCCAGAAATGGATCAAGCGCGCGGTGCTCGAGATGGGTGGCAAGGATTCCATCGTGGTGGATGAGAGCGCCGATCTGGATGCCGCCGCCACGGCGATTGTGGTCTCCGCGTTTGGATTCCAAGGGCAAAAGTGCTCCGCGTGCTCGCGAGCCATCATCACCGCCGACGTGTACGATCAGGTGCTAGACAAAGTCGTCGAGAAGACGAAGACCCTCTCGCTCGGCGATACCACGTCGCAGGCGACTTATATGGGGCCGGTGATCGACGAGAATGCGTACAAGAAGATCCTCGGCTATATCGAGAAGGGCAAGACGGAGGGTCGCCTGCTCATCGGCGGTGCGACGCCCGCACGCGAAGGCTATTTCATCGAGCCCACCGTCATTGCTGATGTCTCACCAACCGCGACGATCGCGCAGGAGGAAATCTTTGGCCCGGTGCTGGCGGTCATCAAGGCGAAGGACTTCGATGAGGCCATGGAGATCGCGAATAACACGGACTATGGCCTCACCGGCTCCTTCTTCTCTCGCCTGCCTGATCGCATCGAGCGTGCCGAGCGTGAGTTCTTCGTAGGCAACTTCTATGTGAACCGCAAGAGCACAGGCGCCATGGTCGGCGCACACCCATTTGGCGGCTTCAACATGTCGGGCACTGACTCGAAGGCCGGCGGTCAGGATTACCTGCTCCTCTTTACGCAGGGCAAGGCAATCTCTGAAAAGGTCGGCTAGCTGCTACGCTTCTCGCGGGCGGATAGCAAACGGCGTACAATGAGACCGGCAGTCAGACCGAGCCAGGCCTGACGGCTGGTCTTGCTCTTCGTGGTGGAGGAATGAGATGGCTTGGCTTCGCGCGGTGGCCGTGCGCATGCTACGGTCACGCCTCTACTTCCCCGTCATCTTCGCGGTCATCCTGGTGCTGGCCGTGGCGATGGGCGCGCAGCTGACCTCACGCGGCCTGCTCGCGGGACTGCTCTCCGATGGCCAGACACGCGAGGGCATCACGATCGTGGGCGCCAGCAGCGGCGGCGACACCTCAAGCGTGCAGGTGGCCATCTTGGGGGCCGTCGCATTGCCAGGGGTCTACGCCGTGCCGACAGGCAGCCGGGTCTATGAGGTCATCACTGCGGCAGGTGGCGCGCTCGACGATGCGGACCTCGCTCGTGTGAGCCTCGCGGCGGAAGTGCGGGACGGGCAGACACTCTATGTGCCTCACCTCGGCGAGACGCTGCCGGCCGAGGTCAACGCCAAGGTCAATATCAACCAGGCCAGCGTCGAGGATCTGCACCGCCTGCTTGGGGTGAGCACAGAGGCTGCACAGCGGATTGTCGGCTATCGAGTGGCCCACGGGCCATTCACGGCGGTAAGCCAGCTCTTGCTCGTTCCGCTCTCTCTTGTGACGTATGACCGCATCAAAGATCTGGTCACGATATGAGCGAGAGCGCATGCGCCATCGTGCTCGCAGGTGGCTCGAGTCGCCGCATGGGCACTGATAAGGCTCTTCTCAGCGTCGGTGACTGGCCCCTCGTCACCTGGATGTCCCAGCGCCTGGGATCGCTCGTCGAGCACGTGATCGTCGCGGGACCGCTCGCCTATCAAGTCCTCGCGCCAACGGTACTGGTGGTGCCCGATGAGCTGCCAGGGCGCGGTCCACTTGGTGGCTTGGTGTCAGCCCTGCGCCAGAGTGCTCATCCGCTATGCTTTGTGATCGCGGTGGATATGCCACTCGTGCAGCCCCAGCTCGTGCTGGCTATGCTGGCAGAGGCGCGCGAGCATCCGGAGGCGGACGTCGTAGCATTGCGGGACGATGGACAGTGGCAGCCGCTGCACGCCGTCTATCGGTCGAGCTGCCTGCCAGTTGCCGCAGAGCGACTCGGTGGTGCGGACCGGTCACTGCACGGGCTGCTGCGGGAAGTGCGTCTGCACGAGCTGCCCACGGAGCGACGCGATGCGCTGGATCCTGGGCGACTCTCGACGCGAGGGGCAAACACTGAAGCGGAATGGGCTGTTCTGCTGGAGGTTGCCAGCAGGGACGCGGTGTTGCGAAGGAATTGGCCCAAGAAGTCCTGACGCCTTGGTGTTGGAGGCAAGCTGAAAGTATACTCCGGTGGTCGTAACGCACGAAAGCGCCAGCATTCATCGAGCATGCCGCAGACGATCGGCCGATATGCTGCGTGGCCTGATACTCTCACCGACTCAGGCATCGTGCGCTAGCCGGGTGCTCCCACCCCGTGAAAAGCGAGGCCATCACCGTGAAACCGACCGCCGACAGCTTGGACGCATTCCTGGCCTCGCTGGCTCGCAAGCGCTCGAGCTCGAATACGCTGGGCGCATATGGTGCTGATCTGCGGCAGCTCCGCGATTTCGTCAATGATGGCGGCACCGCCGATTGGGGGCTGGTGACACTGGCACACCTCGAGCAGTTCATGGCGATGCTACGCCGCCGAGAATACGCTACGACGTCGATTGCGCGCAAGGTCGCCGCAATGAAATCCTTCTTCCATTTTCTTGCGGAGAAGCATCTCATCGAGGCTGATCCCACTGCCGAGCTCGGCGCGCCGCACATCGAGAGGAACCAGCCTCGGGTGCTGACCCCTGATGAGGTCGTGGCACTGCTCAACTGTGTACCGACCGATACACTGGCGGGCCAGCGCGATATGGCGATGCTGCAGTGTTTGGCCTCGACGGGGATGCGGGTGAGCGAGCTGGTCTCATGTGATGTGACCTGCCTGGATATCGCACACGGCATGATCCACTGCAAGGGACGAAATGGGCGTGAGCGCTCGTTGCCTCTCTCACCCGCCGCACAGCACGCGGTAATGGTGTATATGGATCAGGTGAGACGCAAGCTGGTGCATCGCGCGTCCGAGAAGGCGCTCTTCGTCAATCATCACGGCGTGCGGCTCACTCGACAGGGCTTTTGGCTCATCATGAAGCACTATGCGCGAGCCGCCGGCATTGATGAGGTGACGCCGCATACCTTGCGCCACTCGTTCGCATTGGCTATGCTTGGAAAGGGTGCTGATCTGCGCACGATTCAAGAGTTGATGGGGCACGCCAACATCTCGACCACGCAGCTTTACACGCACCTCAAGCATGACTCTCCCGATACGCTGCAGGACGTCTATGACATGCTCAGTAGCCCTGAGCCTGAGCTCGCCAGGGAGCCTGTGGCCGTGGCGGGTCGCTAGAAAAAGACGGACCGACATGAGCACGGTGCCTTCGTACGATGAGATGATGAGCGCGGCGGAGATGATCGCCCAGCGCATTCCAGAGCGTCCGCGCGCGGCAGTCATCTTGGGCAGCGGCCTGGGGGGCGTCGCCGATGCGCTCAGTGACCCGGTGACGATACCCTATCACGAGATACCCGGCTTTCCCATCCCCACCGTGCCCGGCCATGCGGGTGAGCTAGTCATCGGGAAAGCCGGCGAAGTGCCGGTGGCGGCCATGCGTGGCCGATTCCACCTGTATGAAGGCTATTCCCCGCAGCAGGTCACGTTTCCCGTCCGGGTGCTGCGGCAGCTTGGGGCAGACGTGCTCATCGTCACCGCAGCGGCAGGCGGGCTCAACGCTGAGTTCAGCCCCGGCACATTCATGGCGCTAGTGGATCATATCGGGCTCCCGTTGCTTGCCGGGCTCAACCCATTGCTTGGGCCCAATGATGAGCGCCTGGGTGAGCGTTTCCCAGCGCTCACCGGCGCCTATGACGCTGAGCTGCGGGGACAGCTGCACACGATTGCGCTGCGTCACGGCATCCCCATCACGAACGGCGTGTATATCATGCTCAGCGGTCCAACCTTTGAGACACCCGCCGAGCTGCAGATGTTGCGAGGTTTCGGCGCGGACGCGGTGGGCATGTCCACTGTGCCGGAGGTCGCGGTCGCGCGACATATGGGCATGCGCGTCCTTGCGGTCTGCGTCATCACCAACGCGGCCCTGCGCGACAGCCAGCTGAACATTCCGGCCGAGCATAAAGAGGTGCTCGATGTCGCGGCGCAGGCCGGGCCACAGCTCGCCACCATCCTGGTAGACCTGTTGCGCGACCTGTGAGGCCAGGGGCGTCTACACTCCAGGATGCACACGGGCGAAATCCGCAAAGGTGATTTCCGCGCTGTCCATCACCAGAGCCGTCACATCGAAGATTCTCGTGTCACCACTGATAAGCGATGGGCCGTTGCGCTTGACCGGCGCGCCGAGGCCGGTGAGACCCGCGTCACGGAGCAGCCACTCTGAGAGTAACACATAGCTTGCCCAGTGAGACGGGTTGTTGGTGCGCTCCCACACGGGCTCGCCATAGCGGAAGGCCTGCTCGAAGAACTCATTCGTGCGCAGCCCGAAGGGGAACACCAGCTTACTGATCTGCTCCCCTTCAACCTCGCCCGCATTGGTGAGTGCCTGCACCACTTCGAACGTTCGCTTGCTCTTCGGCTCAATTCGCGTGAGAAAGATGCCGCCAAGGCGTAAGTGTGAGCCACGCTGGCGTGCCTGACTCATCAGGCGCAGTGTCCAATAGGCGCCTTCGAGGGCAGGTGTCTCAGGCGTCAACGGCATGATGACTCTGTCGGTGGCGCTGAGGGCGTTAGCCATGAGCGGCCCACTCTCGGCCGGCCAATCTATCAGCGCGACGTCAAAGGTCCCTGAGAGCGCCGAAAGGACGCCCGAGATGACGCGCGGTGAAGCGAGCGAGGCAATCGTGTCACCGAGGTCCTCATCCCAGGGGAAGGCGAGCACGTGGCCGCCCGACCAGCTTGGCTGTGAGCTCAGCATGACAGGCAGCCCTGCCTGCTGAATGGCCGCGCGTGCCGCCTTCGCATCTAGCGCGCCGTCTTTCGCGAGTCGCATGCTGCTGATCGTCTGGGAGAGCGTCTCGTGTTCGTGGGCGGGCCAAATGTCGCGCAGGGATGCTGTCGTAGTCCCTGGCTGGGCGAGATCGAGCAAGAGCACGCGGGCGCCGCGTGATGCGCACAGCCTCGCGAGGGTAGAGACAGTCGTTGACTTGCCCTGCCCACCCTTGGCAATGCCCACCCCATACACGGTCCCCATATGAATTACTCCTCGCGGCTAGAGATACCCGGTGCCGATGGTGGATGCGCCCTCACCGCAAAGAATCATA
>DASWAC010000485.1:0-7586 GCA_036391335.1 Ktedonobacterales bacterium | reverse complement strand
CGATTGGCAAGGGCGTCTTCAAGATCGGCTCCTTCGTCAGCTCACTTCTCACTTTTCTCATCGTGGCGGCGATCATCTATTTCTTCGTGGTGCGCCCGATGACCGCGCTGCTCCTGCGCATCAAGGGGCCTGCCGCGGTCGGCGACAAACAGTGCCCCTATTGCATGAGCACCATCCCGCTGGGCGCCACCCGTTGCCCGGACTGCACCTCTCAGCTCGAGGCTGCCACCGCCGCATCCTAAGCCAAGGCACAATCCGCTTGGATTCTCCCTCCGCTTCATCTACAATGGTTTCGCCCAGGTGGATGTTGACGGAGGGAGTCGCGTTTCATGAGACGTCGCGCGCGGCGACTGCTCCCCCTGCCGCTCATCCTGCTCCTGGCTGGCTGCGCCGGGCAGACTGCCACGATCCAGCCGACGTCAGTGCCCACGGTCGTGGCGCTCCCCCAAGTGAGCGCACTGGGTGATGCGCATGTCTTCGTCAGCGATATCGCCACCGGCGACGTGGCCGAGCTAGGCGTGGGCGCGTGGCATCTCTCGCGCAGTGTGCACGGGCTGGGTCTCTCACCCGATAGGGCATGGCTCTATGTGACCGATGTCGCCACCAGCCGACTCTTCGCCTTCCGCCTCACCACCACAGGCCTGGGCGAGACCCACGCGGTGACGGTAGGCAGCCAGCCGGTGCACGTGGCCGCCAGCCGAGATGGCAGCCGCATCTTCGTCACCAATTTTGGCGAGCGCTCGCTCAGCGTGGTAGATACCGCCCACTGGAAGGTCATCAAGAGCATCCCGACGGCGGCCTCGCCACACAGCATCATTGCCTCACCCGATGGGAAGACGCTCTATGTGGGCTGCTACGCCGGAGCGGCCATCACGGTCGTGGACGCCGCCAGCGAGACGGCCACCCGCACGATTGCCCTCCCGCCAAATACGGAGCCCTTCGGCCTCGCGCTCGACGCGACCGGTCGCTATCTCTACGCGAGCGATAACCTGACCGGACGCCTCATCATCGTGGATATTACCAAGGATGCCGTGGTCGGCGCTGTCGCGGTGGGGCAGCGACCCGCCCTGATCGCCCGCGCGCCCGACAGCCAGACGCTCTATGTCAGCGCCGGGGCCTCGCATGCCGTGGCAGTCGTCAGCATTGCGGACCCGCTGCGTCCGGTGGTGCGCGAGATGATCGCCGTGCAGGGGTATCCTCATGGCATCGCGGTGACCCCGGATGGACGGCGCCTGATCGTGGCGGGCACCTCGGCGAACACGCTCACCGTGATCGACACTGCGAGCCTGACCGTGCTGGCCACCGTGCCTGGCGAGCGCGACCCCAATGACGTGCTGGTCGCCAGGTGAGGGCTATCAGGCGCTATACTTTGTGGGATTGATGGCACAACTGGCGGCTCTAGAAAGGCATTCCCATGGCGACTCCGCAGACACCACCACTCATACGCTATTATTCGGGCTGGAAGCACTATCACCAGCTCTTGCGCGATCATGTGGCCGCCAGAAGCGCTGAGGAGCTGCGATTTCAGGCGGCGCCCGCCCTGAGGCCGGCATGGCTGCTGGTGACGCACATCATCTCCGTGCGCGCGGGCTGGCTCCACGACACGCTGGGTGAGAGCGACGCGAGCTTTGGCGCACTGCATGAGTGGCAGCGCGATAAGGTGACCCAGCGCTCCTCAGCCGAGCTGCTAGAAGGCCTCGACCGCACGTGGGCCGTGCTGGAGACATGCCTCACGCGCTGGACCGAAGCCGATCTCGACGCCACCTTCGACGACGATGGCGAGACGGTGACGCGTGGCTGGGTCGTCTGGCATGTGTTGGAACATGATCTGCACCATGGTGGGGAATATTTCTTCACGATGGGCATGCAAGGCATCGAGGGACCCGATCTATGAGTGGTGCGGTGGAGCAGGTGATTGCGGGGTGGGATGGTGAAGATGTGCTGCTGCGCTATGACCGGCCCACCGGCGCGTGGATAGTGATCGCGGTGCATTCAATGGCGCGTGGGCCTGCGGGTGGCGGCACGCGGATGAAGGCCTATCCTTCGCTGGCGGCGACTGTGGAGGACGCAACCCGGCTGGCGCAGGCGATGACGCTCAAATGGGCGCTCTCGCAGCTTCCCTTTGGGGGTGGCAAGACGGTCATCAGCGTGCCCGGCCCTCTAGACACCGAGGCGCGGCGCGGGCTGCTGACACGCTATGGCGAGCTGCTGGCCTCGCTGCGGGGCCGTGTGGTGACGGGGCCCGACGTGGGCACCTCGCCCGCCGATATGGATGTCATCCACACGACCGGCGCGCCGCATGTCTTCGCGCGCACTCCTGCCGCCGGTGGCGCGGGCGACTCGGGGCCGCCCACCGCGATTGGCGTCTTCGCGGCCATCGAGACGACCTGCGAGACGCTCTTTGGCGATCCCTCGCCGCGTGGCAAGTCGGTCGTGGTGCAGGGCGCGGGAAGTGTGGGCGAGCGACTCATCGCGCTGCTGCGCGAGGCAGGGGCAGACGTGGCCTTCAGCGAGGTCGCGCCACAGCGCATCCATCATTTTCGTGACGGCCTTGGTCTGCGCTTTGTCGCGCCGGAGCACCTCTGGTTTACCGCCTGCGACATTCTCGCGCCGTGCGCGCTGGGCGGCGTGCTGACCCCCGGCACGATTGCCGCGCTGCGCTGCCGGGCGGTGGTGGGCTCCGCGAATAACCAGCTGGCCAGCCCGCAAGACGCAGCCCTGCTGCGCGACCGTGGCATCCTCTTCGCGCCTGATTACGTCACCAGCCTGGGCGGCTCGATGGCGATCGTGGGGCAAGAGATGCTGGGCTGGTCAGCCATCCAGGCGGAGGCCAAGGTGCGCGAGACGGTCGCGACCACTCTGGCCGAAGTCTATGCGCGCGCCGAGCGCACTGGCCAGCTGACGACGGAGGCCGCAATGGCTATCGCCGCCGAGCGCACAACAGCCGTGTCGAAGTAGCCCAAAGGGGCCAGACATTCCTGGGAGTGCGGTGCGACGATGGCCGATGAGGGCGTGACCGGCGCGGCAGCGGGGTTGAGCGCTGATGACCAGATACGCGCGGCGCTGCGTGAGATGGTCGCGCATGACGGCACAGCGACGATGCCGCAGATCTATGCCGCAGTGGAGACGCTGCTGGGCGGGCGATCGCTCTCCGAGCAGGGGCGCGCCAGCTTGCGCCGCCTCGTGAATACGATAGCGGTTCAGGCCGGCTACATCTACCCTCATGATGCGAGCCGGCCGGGCTGGCATATCACTCCAGAGGGGCGAGACGCGCTCGGGGTTCCACAAGAGCCTGTGGAAGACGTGCTCAATGTTGATACCGCACAGAGTGAGACGGTCCCGCTTCAGGTCGCCCGCAGCGCCGCATTCGAGCGCTATATCATGATGGTGATGCAGGCGATGCACCCGCATTACGCCTGGTATCATCAGGGCATCCACAAGCAGCGTGAGCGCGGACTCGATCTCATCGGCACTCGGGTGGATATCAATCCTGATGAGCCTGGAAGCATTGGGGTGCAGGTGAAGCTGCATCAAGAGCGTTACGCGCCCTCGGCGATGGAATGGCTCAAGTTCCTGGCGGGCTGCTATGTGCGGCGCATCGATCGCCCTATCTTCGTGACGACAGGCCACCTCACCGGCGAGCAGCACCGCGAGGCAGGCGAGGCCAGGGTCGTCGTGATGGAAGGCGAGCCCGAGATCACGCGGCTGGCGCATCTCTATCTGGTCGCTAAGTGGGATCTCTACGGCGACCGGTGATCACGTCACCTTCTTGCGGCGTTTGAGCTCCGGCCTGTTCCACGCCTCGGTCTTGAGGATGCCGCGAAGTCGTGAGACGGCGTCCCAGACATCCACATAGCGCAGATAGAGCGGGGTGAAGCCGAAGCGGCAGATGTCTGGCGCGCGGAAGTCGCCCAGCACTCCGCGCTCCGCGAGCGCCTGCATGATGGCATAGCCCTCGGGATGGCGGAAGCTCACCTGGCTCCCACGGATCGCGCGGTCACGCGGGGTCACGAGCTCCAGCCCAAAGCCACGGCAGCGCGATTCCACCAGCTCGATGAAGAGGTCGGTGAGCGCGAGGGATTTCTCGCGAACCCGCCGCATGTCGGCGTCGAGCATGATATCCACCCCGCATTCGAGGGCAGACATGCTCAGCACGGGTGGCGTGCCGCAGACATAGCGTCCGATGCCCTCAGCCGGCTCATAGGTGGTCGTGAAGTCGAAGGGGCGCGCGTGCCCCAGCCACCCGGAGAGCGGCTGGCTAAACGCCGCCTGATGCCGCTTGGCCACATAGAGGAACGCTGGCGCGCCTGGCCCGCCGTTGAGATATTTGTAGCCACAGCCCACGGCGAGGTCTGCCTTTGCGGCATGCAGGTCCACCGGCAGCGCGCCCGCCGTGTGGGCGAGGTCCCACATCACCAACGCTCCCTTGGCATGCGCTTTCGCGGTGAGGCCGGGCATATCGTAGATGCGGCCGGTGCGATAGCTCACATGGGTGAGCGTCATCACAGCCACGTCTTCATTCAGATGATTGCTGACCTCCTCGGCATCCACCAGCTTTAATGTGTGACGGTTGCCCAGATGCTTAATGAGTCCCTGCGCCATGTAGAGGTCTGTCGGGAAGTTGTCGGCGACGGAGAGGATGACCTTCCGGTCCGGGTTCAGCGCCAGGGCGGCTGAGAGCGTCTTGAAGACATTGATCGAGGTCGAATCGGTGACGATGACCTCTCCTGCCGCTGCGCCGATGAGACGCGCGATCTTGTCGCCAATGCGCGAAGGCAGATCGATCCAGCCGAAGGCGTTCCAGCTGGTGATGAGCCGCTCGCCCCATTCGACGCGCATCACCTCGTCGAGATGGCGCAGCGTGTCTTTGGGCAGCGGGCCTAGGGAGTTGCCATCGAGATAGATGACGCCGGGCGGCATGCGGAAGCGGTCGCGAAAGCTGGCGAGCGGATCGGTGGCATCGAGGGCGCGCAGCGAGGCGTGTGTGCGTGGGGTCATGGGTGGCAAGCCTTTGCGAGGGCGCTCACGGCGTGAGGTCGCGGCAGCCGGCGGAGCCTGCGAATGGGTTCGCCACGCGGCGCGAGCGCCTGACAAGTCATCCCTGACAGCGTAGGGGATTTCCGCCGCGTCGTCTAGAGGTAGGTGCTTGCGGGTCCCCTGCGTCCGCTCATGTGCCCCACAGCGGTCAGCGTGTGCCGGCGGGCTCTCCGGCCGATGGTGGAGCATACACTTCACCCAGCCGCGAATGATGCATCCTGCCACTGAGCCCATAGAACTCACAGAAGCTCATGATGAGTGGCTGCCACCGCTCCGGATCGATGTAATTCGCGTGCCCCGGCACGAGCAGTGCCTCATCCACATGCACGCGCAGGATGCGAGCCTCCATAGCCATCAGCGTATCCTCGTGCGAGCCGAAGGGGTGCATCCGCTCGATGACAGCTTCGAGCTGCACCGGGCACTCGGCCACACGCGGCGGGGCCACCACCGTCGAGGGCATCGGGGTGAGCTGGGCCGCGCCAAATTTGTCTGGCTCATAGCGATAGCCCATCCGCCGCTTGTACTCCGGGACGGGATCGCGCCCCGTGAGCAGCGCGAGGCGGTCCACCGCGCCGACGAGGTCCGCCGAGGGGAGGCTGAGCACGCAGCGTGGATCGCGGCGCAGATTGGCTACGGTCTGTGAGCGCGCACTCATGCCGAGCATGGCTGACTGGCTCAGCCACCACGTGGATGACATGGGCGCGAGGTTGGCGCTGCCATCCTCATTCAAGCTGCTGATGAGCACGACCGGCGTGCCGAAATAGAGGATCTTGGGCTCGATAGTTCGGTGCACGAAAAGGCTCCCATGAATAGCACTGGAGATCGGCGAAAGCGCGCCGGTCCCACTGTGATCAACACAGGCAGCGTGAGGCTGGTTGCGCGAGCTTCATGAGGGAGTGCGAGCCGCGTTCTTCCCCTTGCCTTGCAGGCTATCCGACCAGAGCCAGGGCGCGCTCCGCCGCCGCGATGGTCTCACCGATGTGCTCCTGCGTGTGGGCGCTGCTGAGGAAGCCTGCCTCGAACTGGCTGGGCGCGAGATAGATGCCGGTGTCGAGCATGGCGTGGAAGAAGCGGGCAAAGCGCTCGGTGTTGGCGAATTGTTTGGCAGAGGCGTAGTCTGTGATGGCGTGATCGAGAGCGTCGAGGAAATAGCAGCCGAACATGCTGCCGGCGTGCGCGCACTGCACCGGGATGCCAGCCGTTGCTGCCGCTGCGCGCAGGCCATCCACCAGGGTGGCGCAGGTGCGCTCGATGGCCTCAAACGTGCCGGGAGTGAGCAGCGTCTGAATGGTGACGAGGCCCGCCGTCATCGCCAGCGGATTCCCTGAGAGCGTGCCTGCCTGATACATCGGGCCGGCCGGGGCGACGAGGCTCATGAGGTCGCGCTTGCCCGCATAGGCGCCCACAGGCAGGCCGCCGCCGATCACTTTGCCCAGGCAGGTGATGTCCGGGTCCAGGCTCCAGCGGGCCTGTGCGCCACCGGGGGCCACCCGGAAGCCCGTCATCACCTCATCGAGGATGAAGAGCGCGCCCGCTTCCCGGCACAGATCCTGAATGCCGCGCAGGTAGCCGTCTTTGGGCAGGACGAAGCCCATATTCGCGGCGATGGGCTCCACGATGACCCCGGCGATCTGCCCGCTATTCTCGGCGAAGACCGCGCGCAAGGCATCGAGGTCGTTATAGGCGACGGTGAGCGTATTCGCGGCGACGGAGGCGGGCACGCCCGGAGAATCAGGCAGGCCGAGGGTGGCCACGCCGCTGCCCGCTTGCGCCAGCAGCATATCTGAGTGACCGTGATAGCAGCCCGAGAACTTGACGATCTTTTCACGACCCGTAGCGGCGCGCGCCAGACGCAGGGCGCTCATGGTCGCCTCGGTCCCGCTATTCACGAAGCGGATCATCTCGATCGAGGGGACAGTGGCGATGACCAGCTCGGCCAGCTCGCTTTCCACCTCGGTGGGCGCGCCAAACGTGACGCCGCGTGTCAGCGCCTCGCCGAGCGCCGCGATCACCCGTGGGTGCGCATGCCCCAGCACCAGCGGTCCCCACGAGAGCACGTAATCGAGATACCGGTTCCCGTCCACGTCCCACAGGTGCGGACCCTCCCCCCTGGCGATGAAGCGCGGGGTGCCGCCGACGCCACGAAAGGCGCGCACGGGGCTATTCACGCCGCCGGGGATGAGCCGCTGGGCGCGGGCAAACTGCGCCTCGGAGTTGGTGGTGTTCATGGGATGTGATGCTCCTCAGGCTGATGAAGCTGATGGCGGGCCGGGGAATGCAGACGTGTCACCACGCGGCGGGCTGTCTCGCCGGCCTGGTGCACGCAGTCGGGCACGCCGACGCCACGATAGGCGCTGCCCGTCAGCCAGATCCCCGCCGGCAGAGCCGCCTCGGCGGCGCTCACCCGGTCGAGATGGCCCACGTCATACTGCGGGTACCCGTCGGCCCAGCGATAGGCACGCGTGAAGACCGGAGCCGCTTCGATACCCAGGATGCCGGCGAGCTCGCGCCGCACGGTGGCCGCGACGCTCGTGTCGTCACGCTCGATC
>DASWAC010000484.1:0-3084 GCA_036391335.1 Ktedonobacterales bacterium | reverse complement strand
GCAAATTCCCTCCTCTCCATCCGAGGGTAGCAGTTAATGAGTGGCCCCCCCGACGCGTGATGTCCGTGTGAAGATATCCAACTTGGTAGATTATTGACCCCTAGCCACACCATGGCATAGAGTGAAGCCGAGAGTGTTGGTGTAGTGCACAGTCTTTGATCAGTGGCGAGAGGTCACCTTCCGCCTGAGAGGAGCATGTCCTATGTCGCGCGACCAGGCCACGATGCTTCAGCGCTCCGGCACCGCGATCATCGTGATTATCGCCGGAGTCTGGACCCTATTTCACCTCATCTGGAATCTCGCGAAGCGAACTACGGATGACTACTGGGGACAAGCCTTGCTGGTGCTCTTTCTGCTTGCCCTCATCCTCGCGTTCGTGCGCTACTTCCAGGAGCGCTCGACGCTGGCAGTCGGTAATTCGCGGGAGCAATTTCCCGAGCCACCCATCTCCAAGTTCTTCCTCGCGTCAGCAGGGGCCGCGGGACTGTGGTTCGTGGTGCGCATGAATGTTGGCGCGGAGTGGTTCCTCGCCGGATGGGAGAAGGTGCAGTCGCCGCTATGGGGCACGAACGGCACCGCGCTCAAAGGTTTCGTGGTGGCGGCCATCGCGAAGACCGGCGGAGCACATCCATCAGTGCAAGGCTGGTACGGCGGCTTCCTGCAGAACTTCGTCTTGCCCAATGTCGGCTTCTACTCCTTCTTGGTCACGTGGGGCGAGGTCGCTGTGGGCCTCGGCATCCTCCTTGGCGCGCTCACCGGCGTCGCCGCCGGCTTCGGTGTGCTGATGAACTTGAATTACCTGCTCGCCGGAACGGTCAGCGTCAACCCCATCCTCGGGACGTTCGGGCTCTTCTTGTGCTTCGCGTGGCGCGTGTGTGGCCTCATCGGGCTGGACCGCTGGCTGCTCCCGGCACTGGGCATGCCCTGGAAGCCCGGGGTGCTCTTCGAGCCGGAGCTGCGCCAGGGGGTCGGATCCGCGAGGTGGTTCCGTGCCGTCTGGCAGCAAATAACCGCCTAGCGGAATAGTGCCGAGTGAATCGTCATGGGGGCTGGGATCTTCCTGGCTCCCATGATGTCTCCCAGCAGGCGAGGCAGTCCCGCGTGCCTGAGACGATGGCAGCGGGCGCGCCAGCTAGCCACGCTGGCCCAGCTGGGCGAATCCGGTCGCAACGATGTCGGCGAGCAGGCGTGCGAGATGTCCATCAGGATCGAGATCAGGGTCGAAGACACACACCTGAGCGCCAACCGCGTGCGGGGCAAGCGCCCGCAGCAGTGTGATGAGCTGCTCCGGCGTAAGCCCACCCGGGTCAGGACTATCCACTGCGGGCATGTAGGCAGGATCTAACACGTCTACGTCGAGGTGCAGCCAATATCCCTGGGCGCTTCCCTCGAGTGCGCCCCGAATGCGTGAGAGTGATGCATCCGGATTGGCCATCCATTGCCGCGCCGTAACCACCGCAGCCAGCAGGCCACGAGCTTCGTCGAGGGCTTCGTCACTGTCGCGACACCCGATGTGTGCAACATGCTCCCGAGCAAAGTATGGCCCAAGGTTCTCGACCTGTGAGAGTGCGGGCCAGTGCAGACCTATTGCCGCCGCGAGATCCTCACCGGCGACGCTCGCGCATCGCTCAGAATTGCCCGGATGCCGGAAGTCAGTATGGCCATCGATGTGGACGAGGCCAAATCTGCCGCGCCGAGCTAAGCTGATGCCAGCGCCAACGAGCAAGCTGCAATCACCGCCAATGACCAGGGGCGCCTGATGGCGCGCGAAGATACCCTCCAGGTGTGTGGCCAGCCGCAAGGCGTGGTCAATCAACGCATCTTGATTGCGCACCCGCGCCACGCCTGAAGTCCAATCATCCACGTAGCGACCGGGGAGCACCACCCCGCTGAAGGTCGCGCCATCAGCGATCAGCCGGTCATGCAGCCCCGCGCCGCGCAGGGCCTCTGGCGCTTTGGAGCACCCAGGCACCGAGGTCGGCTTGGGTGGGCGCAATCCGAGATTGGTCGGAGCATCAACCATGGCGATCATCCAGAGCGGCTCCTCGTTCGATGCGCTCGCGCTGGCTTGCTCTTCGCGGACAGCACGGTTCCCTCCAGTCAGCCTACTCGCCGCTCAAGTGCCTCACCGGCGGCAGCGCTCATCGGCGATTGCCAGGGAGCATCTCACATGATGCCTGTCGCCGCGCAGCAGCCTTAGGGTTCACCAGGCAGATGAACTTGAGACAAGCCCAGGTACAGCGGGTGTCAGTGCGCTCCCCTGGGCTCTCTCAGCACGGAGATTACGCCTGGCGCGAAAGTGCGCCTGGTTGTGCGTGACGATTCTACCATACGCGAGCGATCTCTCACAGTAAGTCGGTACGCCTTCTTGATTGGGGATATTGGCCTGCCTACTCATCCACGACCTTCACCATAGTGCCAACCACGTGGCCATGCGCGTGCCGTCGGAATCGCCTTGGCCGACATCTCGTCGCTGACCCTGCTGGGTGTATCCGAAGGCAGTGAGAAGCATCCTGCGGAGTGTTATACTGCCCGCGTCGGTGGCGTTTATCACGTCACAGGCTGCACCACAGCACGCCCCACACATCGCCACCTCGTGCGCCCCAGCAGGAGGTGAGCAGCCGTGCTCCTAGCGGGGAACGGCTTTACTTGCGCCGAGAGCGGAAGGGATGAAACCATGTCGATCTCCGTGGAGCGCAGCGGTCCGGTGACCACTGTGCTATTGGACCGCCCAGAGGCGCGCAATGCCGTGAATCGCGAGATGGCTGAGGCACTTGCGCAGGCCTTCCGCGACTTCGATTCCGACGCTGAGGCGCTCGTGGCCGTTTTCGCCGGCGCGGGCGGCACCTTCTCCGCAGGCTATGATCTCAAGGCCGCCGCCACAGGAGACATCAGCCACCTCTCGCCGGATGGCGACGGGCCCATGGGCCCCACACGCCTGCGCCTCGGCAAGCCGGTGATCGCGGCCGTCTCAGGCTATGCCGTGGCCGGCGGGCTGGAGCTGGCGCTGTGGTGCGACCTGCGCGTGGCCGAGGAGGACGCCGTGCTCGGCATCTTCAACCGGCGTTGGGGCGTGCCACTCAT
>DASWAC010000483.1:0-10534 GCA_036391335.1 Ktedonobacterales bacterium | reverse complement strand
CGCTTCCTCGCGATAGGCGTCGTGCGCCAGGGCGTCCTCCACGATGAGCTGCACGCCTTCCTTGGCTACCCAGCCGGAATAGCCCTCGCCAAGCGCCCGCCGGACGACCATCCCCGCGCGTGGACGTGGGCCATTCGTGGTATGGAGGATCAGCTCATTAGTATCCGGGCTAAAGAGCCAGATCGCGCAGAGATCGGCGTCGAGCTCCTGGGCCACCAGCTCGGCGGCACGCTGCAGCTCAGTCTCGAGTGGCAACGCTGAGTTCGCCACCGCATTCATCGCGCGCAGGGTGTGCAGGCGCGAGAGGGCCATGCGGTCCTCATCTCTGGTGCTGGCTGTCATGGTGGGCGCCTCTCCCTCGGTGCGTCGTGTGTCTCAACGTCCATTCTACGCGAGACGACGACCATCAGGTCAAGAGACGCCCTAGCCGTCGGCCTGCGAGACGCGCAGCAGTAGCCCAATGATGATGAAGTTTGCGATGACGGAGCTGCCGCCATAGGCCACGAACGGCAACGGCACACCGGTCAGCGGCATGATCTTTAGATTGCCAGCTAGGATGACCAGCGTCTGCAAGGCGAACACCGCCGTAAGGCCGATCGCCATTAGCTTGTTGAAGTCATCTCGGGCATTCGCGGCGACATGCATGCCGCGATAGATCAGCAGCAGGAAGAGGCCAATCAGCGCGAGGATGCCCGCGAAGCCGAACTCCTCGCCGAAGGCCGAGGCGATGTAGTCGGTGGTGGCCGCGGGCACGAAGGTGGGATGGCCCAGCCCCAGGCCGGAGCCGAAGACCCCACCGGAGGCAAAGGCAATCAGGCCCTGCACGATCTGATAGCCTTTGTCGCTGGCCGTGCCGGGGTCGAAGGCGTTGCCTACGATGGAGACACGGTCGCGGGCATAGGGGAACAGTGTATAGAGCGCGAGCGCGCCCACCGCGAACAGGATGAGGCTCGTCACGACATACATCGGGCGGTCACTCGCGGCATAGAGCATCGAGAGCGCCAGGCCAAAGATGAGGATAGCGAGGCCGAGCTCGCGCACACCCACGATGACCAGCAGCGCCACGCCCAGCACGGTGAGCAGCGGACCCAGGTGCTTGAAGGGCGGCAGGTTCAGCGGGCCAAAACGATAGCCGTCGAGGGCCAGCACGGCGCGGTTCTCGCTCAGATAGCCGGCGAAGAAGACCACGAGCAAGATCTTGAGCAGCTCCGATGGCTGGAAGGCGAAGCCGAGGAAGCTGATGTAGAGGACGTCGCGACTGGGGCCGCTGGTGGTGAAGCTATGCTTGAACACGATGCCGTTGACCAGGGTAATGGCCACCAATGCCACGCCCGCGATAGCCCAGGTATATTTGTAGTTACGCAGCCAGTCGAGGTTGCGTGTGAAGCGCACCGTGGCGATGCATAGCCCCAGGCCCAACACCACCCAGACGAGCTGCTTGACCCCCAGCGCGGTGTTATCCACTGCGGGGCCTAGCCGGAGCGACATCAGCACGCCGATGGTCGCCAGGGTGCCCGCGATGGGGAGGAGGACCTGATCGGCATCCGGCGCGATGATGTTGAGCGCGAGATGTGTGAGGACGAGCGCGGCGATGAGACCGAAGGCGGGGACGTAAGCGTCGAGCGGCGGCAAGGTGGTCGTGGTCGCGCCGGCCTCGGTGCTCTGCACCACTTGCAGCTCGAGCAGGCCCAGCAGCATGAAGAACGCGGGCAAGAAGAGCAGGCGCAGCTCCGTCCAGCGATAGCGGCGGCGCTCGATCAGCACCCGCCGCACCGGGCGCGGCTCGATTCGTTGGGTCGCGGTGGCCATGAGACGCTGCCTCCCAAATTATGGCGTGACTTTGAAGCGCACGTCGCCGACCTGCACCTCAGAGTTAGGGGTGATGGCAATGGGCGCCTGGATGCGCTGGCCATTGACCACCGTGCCGTTCTTGCCGCCAAGATCCTCGACCCAGAGCGACTTATCTTTGAAATAGATGCGGGTGTTTTGCCCGCTCACGAAGTTGCTGTCGAGCACGATCGTGCTGGTTGGCTCGCGACCAATGGTGGTCAGTGGATCGAGTGCCAGCCGCGAGCCCGGCACCAGCGGAGTCGAGCCGCTGTCGATCACCACGAGGTGGCCCACCACCGTGCCAGAGCGTGGCGCCCCCGCAGGAGCCGCCGCCGCGCGCCGGAGGTCGCGGCGCGCCACCGCAACCACCTGGAGAATCACCAGATAGAGCAGGACCACCAGAGCAATGCGTAGGATGAAGAGAAATCCGAACGGCCCGATGGAATTCACGTCAGGAAGCATCGCCCACTAACCCCTTCGCTGAAAGACGATCTCGGTCCGCCCAACGCTCACCCGGTCCCCGTCGCGCAGCGTGGTCGGCCCGGTGATGCGCACGCCGTTCACACGGGTGCCGTTCATGCTGGCGAGATCATATAAGACATATTGCCCGTGCTCCCACTTGATCTCAGCGTGCCGGCGCGAAGCTTTCTTGTCGTCAATGACGACTTCGTTGAGCCCACTGCGCCCCATATGCACCACCGGCGTCTCGACGCGCAGCGGCTGCCCGCTCACCGGGGCGACCGTGGTGAGCCATGCGGGGGCAAGGGGCGCGACGATGGTCGCTGCGCCCACCGCTTGCTGCTGCAGGGCTCCAGCCTCTGCGGCAGTGATCGAGCGGGTTTCTTCCATCAGGGCAGCGCCCTGGCTTTGGGCGGTGCGGTTATCCACTAGCTGCGTGGTGATGCGCACCTGGCCCGTCACGATATCTTTGCCCTGGGTCATCTTCACCACTGGTCGGGTCGTCAGCGTATAATGGCGGTCACGCGCGTGGCGAATCAGGATATTCGCGAGCTGCTGACCCAGGGTGGCGAGATAGGGAGTGAAGTTCTCAAAATCTTTGTCGCTGAGCTGCACGTTATAGATATTCGGCGCGATGCGCCCGTCAGCGTTGACAGTGAGGTTCGCCTCCATCGCCGCGCGCAGCTTCGAGGCCAGCTCAGCGGGCTGCAGGCGAGTGCGGATGACCCAGCCAAAGGTGCCTTCGACAACATTCTGAATTGTTGACTCTATTTTGGAAAAGATGCTCACTGCCATTCCTCCCGTCTGACGGGCCTTCATCTGGGCCTATCGGCGGCTATTGTACGCTAGTCGCTCGTATTTTGGCGAGAGCCAGCACCTCTCGCGATCGTTCCACGTCGTGCCGCATCTGCGTGATGAGCGCCTCCACGGACTCAAATTTCAGCTCGTCGCGCAGCCGCTCAACCAGATAGACTCGAATTGGCAGGCCATAGAGATCCAGCGCGACGTCGAGAATGAAGACCTCGAAGAGACGCGGGTTCCCTTCCCCAAACTGCGGCCGCACGCCCAGACTGACCACCGCCGCTGCCTCAGGCGCTTCTTGCCCCGGCAGCGCCACCAGCGCAGCATAGATCCCATTAGCGGGCAATGCGAGCCGGCCGTCGAGACGCAGGTTTGCTGTCGGGAAGCCCAAGAGGCGGCCCCGCCGGTCCCCCGGAACGACGATGCCACTCACACTATACAGCCTGCCCAGCAACGCCGCGACCTCACGCACATCACCCCGCAGCAATGGCGCGAGGGCATCTTCATGGGTGATACGTCGCACACCTGGCAGTGGTTCGAGCACATGCGCCGAAAGGCCCTGAGCAGTGAGCGCGCTCGCCAGCGCCTCTGGCGATCCCCACGCGGCTGCCAGCGCGCCAATCATGATCTCACCCGGCGTGACGTGGGCCCGCAGCGCATCGGCCAGGCTGGCGGGCGTGGCGCTGGCGGCATCGGGCGCAGTGGTCAGCACCAGTGCCGAGTCGCACAGCCCCGTCTGGCTCAGCAGCGCGAGGCGCGCATCCAGTGGCGTGAGCACCGTCCCCGCATGCGACTCGCTAGCCCCACCCCAGAGCACCCCTGCCATCAATGGGAGCCCGGCCTCTTGGGCTGCGGTGTGCGCCTGGGCTAAGAGCTCATGATGCGACGTCAGCATGCCATCGAAGTCGCTGAGTGCGACCACCGCCGCCGGGCGTGAGGCTGTCGCGGGCACAGCGTAGTGCGTTTTCATGCGTAGAGATTCCACCTTGTCCATTGCCGTGAATGCGGCTATCGTACCACAGCACGCTGGCTGCTCCCAAGTGCGCTCTTGGTGCGTGTGCTATGCTCAATTGATAGGATACCTGCCGTCGCGGCATGTGGCAGCGCTCGAGCCTGGGGGATTCAAGAGCTATGGCCAGTCATGCTCAGGCGCACAGCGCCGACGCCAACGCGCAGATCGAGCGACTGCGCAAGCTGGGCGTGCGCGTGACCCCGCAGAAGGTGCTGATCTTGCAGGCCCTGGCAGCGTATGGCGGGCACATGACCGCCGACGAGATCCTCTCTGCCGTCACCCCGCACTATCAAGCGCTGAACCTGGCCACTGTCTATCGCGCTCTGGAGATGCTCAGCCGGCTCGGCGTGGTCACCGAGATCGATATGGGCAGCGGCGCGACTCAGTTCGAGCTGGCGGGCACCCCCCATCATCATCTGGTGTGCGAGCGCTGTGGCTCGGTGAGTGAGATGGATGATGAGATCTTTCTGGAGCTCCGCAACCATCTCCTCCAGCGCTATGCCTTTGCGGCGAATCCCCGGCATCTGGCGCTCTTTGGTCGCTGCGCCCAATGCCAGGGCAAGGCGCTCTAGCTGGGCCTGAGACGCAGCCGCTGGCTCAGCTCGTGGGCTACTTCCACCGCGTTGCCATCCAGTACCTCAGCCAGCTCAGCGGAAATGGCCCCCGGTGCGGCATGAATCGCCTGGCCACCGACATACACGTCCGCGTGGATGCCGTCGAGCTGGCGAAGCTGCCTGAGGGTGGCGAGCAGGTGCGGCAGATGCTCGGTCATGGTCGCGGAGAGCAACACCGCCGCCGGGCGAAGCTGCGACACCGTGCGCACGAGACTTCTGCCTTCGACGCTTTGACCCAGATAGATGACCCGCACACCCGCCCGTCGCAAGAAGAGCGCCATGAGCAGCGCGCCGAGCTCGTGCAGCTCCCCGGGAGCGCATCCCACTAGCACGATGGGGCCTAGTGGCCGATTCGCGGCGATATGGAAGAGGCTTTCGAGCTGTGCCCGAATAATGCCGGAGGCGAAATGCTCGACGGTGACGGTCAGCTCGCCTGCGCTCCAGCGGGCGCCGATCTCTTCGAGGGTGGGTAACAACAGGCTGAGGCAGACCTCTTCCACGCCATAGACCGCCAGTGCCTCGGCGATGGTGGCGCGCGCGCTGACTTCATCGAGGGCGAGGCAGGCTGCCATGAGCTGATCTACCTTCTTGCCCAGGGCGAAAGATTCAGGCACAGATGGCTGCTCGGGCTGGTGGCGCTTAGTCTCTAGCAGCGCGATGGCATGACTGATGGTCATTCCCCGGGTGATGCGCTCGCGAAGCCACTCGATGATCGCGATGTCTCGCTCTGAATAGCGCCGGTAGTCATTCTCGCCACGTCGAGGGTGCAGCACGCCATAGCGGCGCTCCCAGGCGCGCAAGGTCGGCGCGGGCACCCCGGTGCGGTGGACCACGGCGCTCGTGTTGAAGACCGGATCGTCGGAGATGGCTGCGAGCTGAGGCAGCGGCGCATCGGCATCCTGACTCAACGGGGCCTCCTTGGCCATCCGAGCCTCGCATGAGGCGGGACGGCAGCGCGCCTGGCGCACTCATGCTCTCAGCATATCGCTTTCGTAGAGAGTATATCCAATGTTTGTGCCACGCCAGTCATCCGCGCCGGGTGAAATAGCCGCGAATCGCGCTGGCGAGCTGAGTCTGGTAGCCCGTGAAGAAGTGGTCCGAGCCGGGGACCAGCACGAGCTCTTTGGGCTCTGAGAGGTGGCTCACCCACTCGCGAATCCCCGGCTCCGAGCCATATTCGTCCTGTGTGCCCTGCACGATGAGCTTGGGCTTGTCACAGCCCGGCAGCCAGCTCGTTCGCATCAGCGTATCGGCAGGCACGCCCACGCCGATGATCTGGGTCACGCGCGCATCGGCGCAGCCCACCGGCAGGCCCACCCACGCGCCGAAGGAGAAGCCCGCCAGGCAAAGCGGTGTGCCGGGATAGAGCTCTGCCAGCGCGTCGAGCGCCGAGTGGACATCCTCGCTCTCGCCTGCGCCATCGTCGTAGAAGCCTGTGCTGCGACCCACGCCGCGAAAATTGAAGCGCAACGTTGGGATGCCGAGATCGGCCAGGGTCTGTGCGATGCGAAAGACGACCTTGGTGTGCATGGAGCCGCCATAGAGTGGATGAGGATGGCACACCAGCGCGGCCATGGCTGGTAGCCCAGGGGTCTCGTCGGCCGTGCGCAGCAGCCCCTCCAGCAGCCCATGTGGGGCGGGAATGTCTATCGCGCGCAGGTGCGCCACGTGGCGGCTCCTCTCTGGGGCATCGGGTTGACACACGGCATGGCCACAGGCCATAATACCGCTGACTGACGGCAATCATTGTACGCGAGGGAGCCCATCATGCGCATCAAAAGAGCATTTCGCGCACCCCTGGCTCACCGTGCCTCGCTTCCCCTGCCCGATGAGCAGTGTATGCGCGCCGGCCACTAGCTCGCTGGCGCGCACTCTCGCCACACGCACAGCTCGCGCGCCCCGCATAGCGATGGGCGGCATCTTTTCACGCGGCAGCGCCGCCGCAGTGCGTGCGGTTCACCATCAGGGGGATACACTCGATCATGAGCACTGAGCCCAACATCCGACTCCATAACACCGCCAGTGGCAGCGAAGAGCCCTTCGAGCCATATGGCCTGCCCGTGAAGATGTATGTCTGCGGACTCACACCAAAAGATGAGCCACATCTCGGCCATGCGCGGCAATTCGTCGTCAAGGACATGGTCCGCCGCTACCTCACCTTCCGGGGCTATCCGGTGCGCTACGTGCAGAACTTCACCGACATTGATGACAAGATCATTGCGGCGGGCCTGCGCGAAGGCATTGCGCCAGCGGTGGCGGCCAAGCGCTACACGGAGTCCTATTTCCGCGAGCTGGACCGCCTCAACGTGCTGCGCGCGGATGAGTACACATATGTTACCGAATATATCGCGCGCATCATCGAGATGATCAGCGGGCTGATCGCGGATGGCCACGCCTACGCGGAAGAGAATGGCGACGTCTTCTTCTCCGTGCCCTCCTTCCCAGCCTATGGGAAGCTCTCCGGTCGGGATTCCGAGACGCTGAGCAATGAGGCGCGCATTGACCCGGATGAGCGCAAGCACGACCCGCGCGACTTCGCCCTCTGGAAGGCCGCCAAGCCCGGCGAGCCATGGTGGGAGAGCCCCTGGGGCAAGGGACGGCCCGGCTGGCACATCGAGTGCTCCACCATGGCGCTGCATGCGCTGGGCAAGCAGATCGACATCCACGGCGGTGGGACCGATCTCATCTTCCCCCACCACGAGAATGAGATCGCACAGAGCGAGAGCTACACCGGGAAGCATCCTTTCGTCAAATATTGGGTGCATAGCGGCCTCTTGAACCTGAGCGGTGATAAGATGGCGCACTCTGGTGAGTTCATGACCATCACCACTGTGCTGGATGAGGACCGCATTCCCGCGCCCGCGCTGCGCACCTATCTGCTCAGCCAGCACTATCGCACCATCATCACATGGTCAGAGGAGCAGCTCCAGGCGATCATCACGCGGTGGCGGCGCTGGGTGGATGCCCGAGCCAATCTGAACCGTCTGATAGACTGGGCCGCCGGACCCATCGTCGGCGCGGTGGATGCTGCCGTGGCCGATGCGCTCGCCACCGCGCATGAGGCATTCATCACCGCGATGGATGACGACCTCAACACGTCGGTGGCCATGGCCGTGCTCGATGACCTGGTGCGCGCCGCCAACACCTATATCGGCACGATCACGGGCGACGAGCCTACGCCTGAGGCGCTGGGCACACTCCTGGCCGCGCGTGACAGCATAGATAGCCTCGCCGACATCTTGGGCATCGAGCTCGTCGAGGAAGAGGACGAGGGCAGCGCGCTGAGCGCGGACGACGTGAGCGCCATCGAGGATCTGGTCGGCCAGCGCACCGCCGCGCGCGCGGTGAAGAATTGGGCCGAGGCCGACCGCATTCGCAAGGTGTTGCTCGACGGCTACGATGTGGAAGTAAAAGACACACCGCAGGGTCCCACCTGGTCGGTAAGAGCTACAGTGGGTGAGAGAGGCGAGAGGTAAGCAATGGCCGACTACATCTGGGGACGCTATCCCGTGCTGGAGGCGCTGCGCTCACGTCGCAAGGTGCACCGCATCCTCGTGGCGCAGGGGCCGGCTGATCCTGCCCTCACGCAGCTGCTCGATCAAGCTCGTCGCGTGGGGGTGATAGTCGAGCCAGTGCCGCGGCGGCGCCTGGATGACCTGAGCAAGGGGGCCAATCACCAGGGTGTCGTCGCCATGGCTGCCCCGCGCACCTACGTAGAGGTGGACGATATCCTGAAGCGCGCGGAGGACGCGGGCGAGCCGCCACTAGTGCTGGTGCTGGACTCAATTCAGGATGTGCAGAACCTCGGCTCACTCATTCGCACAGCCGATTGCGCAGGAGTGCACGGGGTCATCATTCCGGAGCACCGGGCTGCGGGACTCACTCCGGCGGTGGATAAGACCTCGGCTGGCGCGGTGGAGTTCATGCCGGTGGCACAGGTCACCAACATCAGCCGCACCCTCGACGAGCTGAAAAAGCGCGGCCTCTGGTGCATCGGGCTCGCGGGCGAGGCAAAGACCATCTATTCGGATGCGAACCTTACCGGACCGGTGGCCCTGGTCGTAGGGAATGAGGGGAAGGGGATCAGCCGTCTCGTGCGCGAGCATTGCGATCTGCTGGTGAGCCTGCCGATGCGCGGGAGCGTCGGCTCACTCAACGCCGCCGTCGCCGGCTCTATCACGCTCTATGAGATATGGCGCCAGCGCGGATGGGCCCGCCCCGCGGAAGCGAGCGCGATGGGGGAAGGCATGGAATAGCCTCCCTCCTCCACTGGCGCATGCGCTTGCCGGCAGCATATCTTGTGGGCAGGTGTTACCATGAGCACGTCACGGAGGACTCTAATGGCCACCAATGAGGCGCGTGATGAGGGAATCGAGCAGCCGCCGTGGCTGCGCCAGCTGCTGCGCGCTCAGGGACGGGTTCCCAGCAATCCGACCGCTCAGGCGCGCTCGGCGCTAGGCGAGCCGATGGACCGCACCGCGGAGCTGGATGTGCCGCGCAGCGATCTGGTCGAGTGCCCACGCTGTGGCACGCTCAACTATGACATCGCCGCCACCTGCAAGAATTGCCAGTGGAAATTCGTGCGCGAGTGCCGCGTGTGCGGTCACATCGTTCCCCCTGGCGCGACTCGCTGCGAGCATTGCGGCGCGGCAGCCTCGCGGCATGCCAGCTTCGGGCCGGCCATGGGGCAGCCCGTCAGCGGGGTGGCGCTGGCTGAGAGCCCAACCTCCACCGAGGCGACCACCGGCAAAGCGCCAGGCGCTCGGGTGAAAGAGGCGCTTCGCCTGCGAAACAAGCGCCGCAGAAGGGGCGCCACCGCAGCGACGATCGCCCTGGCGGTGGTCACCACCATGCTGGTGCTCTTGATCTGGCCGCCCGCCGGAGCCGCCATCGCCAGCGTCATCCACGTGAACCCGCACGACTGGCTGACGCAGCTGGCGAGCTGGCTGAACCAGCGGTTCTCACGCTGAGGTGCTACAATGGCGGCAGGTCAATCCCTGACGCCTGCCGGAGCACCAACGTCATGCCGATCCGCACCATCCTTATTGATGGCTATAACGTCATCCGCAACACACCTGGGCTGCTCGCCGCCGAGCGAGTCTCGCTGGCGCACGGGCGCGACGTGCTGCTGGCCCAGGTGCGCGCGACCTACCGGCACACTCCCCACCGGGTGACGGTCGTCTTCGATGGCGACGGAACCGCGGAAACCCGCGCTGCCCTCAGAGGGGTCGCCTATGGCGCGGTCGTCTTCTCATCGCGAGCGCTGACCGCCGACGCGGTGATCGCCCGCCTTGCGGAGGAGGCATCCGCCCGTGGCGAGGAGGTCGTCATCGCGAGCGATGATCTGGAGGTGCGCCACCATGCCTTCACAGCCGGAGGGCACGCCGCGACGGTGGATGAGCTGGCGAGCCGGCTGAGCCGCGCACCACGGCATATCGAGCGTGCGGGCCGCCATCGCGCCAGGGTGCGTGCCCAGATGGAGCGCGAGACGACTCCTGAGGATGAGGCCGCCCGCCGCAAGGGGAATCCCCGGCGCGCGCCACGCCAGCGCGGAAATGGTGGCAAGCCGCCGCTATGAGTCGCCTGGCAGACGATGCCTCATGGCCGACGCTTCCCACATGACCCTGAATCGTGCTGGGTGAGCGGGGGCTATGCGGAAGGTGCCCTCACCCCCTGCTGCGCAGGTCGTCCGCTGCGCTCACTGGGGCTCTCAGCCCTCACCCCCTTCCCCCTCTCCCTCAGGGAGAGGGGGGTCCAGAGCCGATGGGCACCCACGCGGACTCCCCTCCCCGCGTCGGGGAGGGGTTCTGCCGAGTCC
>DASWAC010000482.1:0-2468 GCA_036391335.1 Ktedonobacterales bacterium | reverse complement strand
AGAAGGCCATCAGTATGGAAGATGGGGGTGACGGGGAAGGCGTATTTGTTGCCAAACTCCTCAGGCACACCCAGGCCGCCTACGATGGGGATGCCATGCTGCTCGAAATATGGCGCGGCGCGTGCCTCGCCAAATGGCGCGAGCCAGCCCACGACAGCGAAGACGTGGTCCTGCGTGTCGAGCCTCACCGCTTCCTGATAGGCAGTGTCGGCGTTGAGGCTATCGTCATAAGAGATGAGCTGCAGCTTGTGCCCGTTGATGCCCCCTTGGGCGTTCTCACGCTGGAAGCAGGCGCGCACCGTATCTTCTTCGACGGTCGAATCAATGCCGCCACTCTCGCTGAAGATGCCGCCGATCTTGATGGTGTCACTGGAGACCCCGTTGGTGCCACCACTGCTGCCGCCGCTGCTGCTCCCTCCACCTCCGCTGCTGCCACCACCACCGCCAGAGTTGCCGCCGCCACCAGAGCCGCCTCCCGCAGCCACTGTGCCTGAGGCGCTGCTGGTGAAATCGCCACCGCCATTCACCTGCACGGTTTGATGCGCGCCAGCGCTAGCCCACGCGGCGAGCGCCACACCGGTCGAGGCAAGCAGCGCCAGGATCAAGGTGGAGACGAAGATGGTGTCACGGTTGGCTCGCATGGGAAGTCCCTCTCCAATCGCGATGAGTGCCCTAGAAAGCGTGTATCTGCGTAAGATGAATCCACAGGATGGTGAGCAAGACGATCTGATAGACGATCAGCGCTGCGACCGCGATGACGCGCCAATTCCCTTTCCGGAAGAGCCAGCTCAAGGTCGTTGAGACGACGGGTATCGCCAGCGCTGGGTCCTCTGCCGCGACGACTTGCTCGCCGCACACGGGGCACTTGCCACCATTGGCGCGAGGATCAAACGAGGTCGAGCAGACCGGGCACTTCATCCTCCTGGGAATGGGAAGTGGTGCGGGTGGGGCCTGTGTCATCTCAGGAGGCGTGCTCATCTCGATTCCTCCTCAGTCACCACGGCAGCCGCTTTGGCGGCGGATTCAGCGTAGCCCGCAGTCGCGGCGACGACCCCGGTGGACAGCCCCTGGACGATGAAGACGAAGAAGACGAGCGACCAGCCGTGGAGTCCGCCCGGGATGAGAAAGCTTCCGCTGCCATGCTGGGTGGTCGTCGTGGATGTTGAGCCGCCATTGTCACCACTGCTGCCGCCACCGCCGCCAAAGCCGCCGCAGAAGAAGCAGCCACCGCCACCACCCGTGCTCCCGCCGCCGCTGCCAGACCCAGAATTGTCGCCTGGCGTGGCATAGATGCTGGCATTTACCGCGCCAAGCGTGAAGTCAACGTGAGTCCCCGGAATGCCGTTGTAGGGGCATGGGACGCTCGTGCCGGTTGGCGGTGGGGGTGGGCAGGGAAGGTTGAGCGCAGCAGGATTGAGCTCGGCGGTGACCTCCACGCCTGCGGATGAGCCCTCCCAGAATCCCGCATCGCTCTTGACTGTGCTCTTGGTGAGATGAACTTGGACACCGGCGGCCTTGAGCGCCGCGTTGAGCTGATCTGAAAGCGACTGGATCTGCGCTGGACTCGCATTTTGGTCCTTCACCGTGAGGCCGTTCTGATCTATGATGACGGGAATGCCCCCGATGGCCGCGCCGGTGATCTGTGTCTCGATGGTTCCCGTCCCATGAGCGGACGACGCGGGCGCTGTGGCCTGCAGGGTCGAATTGACACTGGCGAAGGTGATGAGGCCCTGCAAGAGCTCAACATGCTGCGCGCGGGTCACGACCGAGACTGTCACACCATCATTGGTAGCGCGGGTTACTGCCTGGCTCGACGCGTCGGCACTGGCATAAGGCAGTTTGGGATCGGTCGCCGCCGGCAGCCCTCCGGCCAGCTTGAGCAGATCAGGGTTGCTCAGCTGCGCCAGCTTGAGGTTGGTCGCGAGCTGCTGCTGCACGAGGTCCGGCAGCGTGAAGGTTGGCAGCCCTGCTTGCGCCGTCTTCGGCACCTCTGGTGCGTTGGCGAGGGCGCTGCTGAGGCAGAAAATGAGCACACAGTGCGGCGTCGGGCTTGGCGTTGGGGCAGTGGCTGGCGTGCTGCCAGGCGTTGCCGCGGGCGACGTGGGCACCGGTGGCAAAGTGGGCACTGGTGGCACCGTAGGCACACCAGGAACCCCGGGCAGGCTCGGCGGCGAAGTCGGTGCTTGTGGCACTGTAGGCGCGAACTGGAAGGTTCCCAGCGCTGCCTGCGCGATCGCATACCCCTCGGCGGCCTGCGCACTCTGAGTGCCGCCACCGGCTTGCGTCGCCACGCCATCGTTGATGCCGCCGACCTGATTCGAGGCCGTGCCGCTACCTGGATAGCGCGCCTCGACGCCGACTGGCACCGAGACGGCCACGCCCTGGGCATTTGGGACGGCGTTTATGGCAGTGCCCGGAAAGAAATAGGACGCCTTCGCTCGCGAGCCCGGCGTGTTGTCCATCGAGAC
>DASWAC010000481.1:0-11538 GCA_036391335.1 Ktedonobacterales bacterium | reverse complement strand
CATACTCTCAGTGATCATCGCGGGCAGATGTGCATCGGCCACTTGGGTGGCAACACGCACCGCGCTGGCGATCGCCTTTGCGGTCGAGCGCCCATGCGCGACGATCGAGACACCGGCCACACCGAGCAGCGGCGCGCCCCCATATTCTTGATAGTCGAGCTGCCTGCGCACGCGATCAAAGGCGGGCTTCGCTAGTAACGCGCCAGCGGCGGTGAGCGGTCCAGAGGTCAGCTCTTGCCTGATGGTCGCCAGCAGCATCTTGCTCAGGCCTTCACTCAGCTTGAGCGCCACATTCCCCACGAAGCCGTCGCAGACTACCACATCCACCGTCCCGGCGTTGATATCGCGGCCCTCGACATTGCCGATGAAGTTGAGTCCTGTGCTGGCGACAGAGGCTTTGATCAGCTGATGCGCCTCCTGCACGAGCTGATCCCCTTTTGTCTCTTCCTCACCGTTCGCCAGCAGTCCCACTCGCGGGGCGGCCACCGCAAAGGCGCTGCGCATATACGCCGAGCCCATCAACGCGAATTGCAGCAGATAACTCGGCTTGCTGTCTGTGTTCGCGCCGACATCCAGCAGCAGCGTCTTCTGCCCGCCGGCCGCCGGGAGCACCGTGCCCAGCGCGGGCCGCTCGACACCTTTGATGCGCCGCAGGGTGAAGATCGCCGCGGCCAGGCACGCGCCGCTATTTCCGGCGGAAACCGCGCCCAGGGCTTCGCCGTCGCGCACGAGCTGATGGCAGACGCTGATCGTGTTGTTAGGCCGCGCACGCACCGCCTCGGCGGGATGCTCATCCATCCCGATCACGTCAACCGTGTGCTTGATGGGCAGGTCGAGACCGGTCGTGTCATATTTGGCCAGCTCGTCGCGAATGACCGGCTCCGGGCCGACGAGCCACACGCCGATGCCCTGCTCGCGCGCGGCCTGCACCGCACCGGCCACGATCTCGCCGGGCGCGTTATCGCCACCCATCACATCCAGCGCCACCCGGCGCGGCGCACCGGCCTGCTCTCCGTCTGCCACCACACGCTCTCCCTCTGGCGTCTCGCCGGACCTATTTGCCGATCAGCGCGGCTACTGAGGCGGTGAGCTTGTCGATGTTCGGCGGCTTGAAGAAGAACTCTGTCACGCCTAGCGCCTGAAATTGTTGCATATCGATCTGCGCCGGCGCCTTGGCGGTGATCACCACGATGGGAATGTGCTTGGTCTCAGGGTCCATCTTGAGCAACTGCACCTGGTCATAGCCGTCGAGATAGTTCATCATCAGGTCCAGCAAGATGAGGTCTGGCTTGTGCTCTTTGACCGCGTCATAGACCCGCAGCGGCTCCGTCGCCTTGACGGTCTCATAGCCTTCTAATCTGAAGAGCTCACTGTACGCGTTCGCGATAGGCTCTTCGTCCTCGACCACCAGAATCTTTTTGGCCACTGGCGCACCCCCTCTGCGTGCTTGTGGCGCGGCACACGCCAGCGCAACAGCCGCATTGTACATCGCGCGACGGGGCCGGGCAATGGAGCCACCCCTTTACCTGAATTCACGATGGCCGGGGGTCGCCCATGAGTCCGGTTGAGGTTTGACTTGTGTTTCGGGTCGTGGTTGCATACAATAGGTCGCCAGTCATCGTATGCTCGCCATCATGAGCGCATTGCGTTGCCGCCGGCTCATCCCAGGCCATTGCCGTCTTCGAAAGGTTCTCCCACCATGAGACAGGGCCCATTCCCACCCGAGAACGTGCCGCCACCGGGCAGCCAGGGTTCTGGCACCGCCTGGCCGCCCATGACTGGCGCACCGATGCCGGGCACACCCATGCCGGCGCCGGGTGGCTCGACCAGCCGGCCGCTGGGTGAGCGCGCCATCTCGAGTGGGCCCGATGCTCGCATGGCGCTGGCGACGGAGGCCTCGCGCGTGATCGAGGCCAGCCGCGAGCGCGACCGGGAGCGTCGCCGGGTGATCAATGTGCTGACACTGACGCACGTGCTGCTTGCTCTAGCACTGATGCCCGGCTTTGTCAGCCCAACGTATAACTGGCCAGTGCTGGGGCTGCTTGGCTCTGTGGCGCTGGTGGGCCTGATTGCCTTCCTGCTGGGCAGGACCCGTGTGGCCGCGGCGGGAGCTGTTCTCGTCATCGGCAACGCCATCGCCGCGCTGGTGATCATGGGCGTGCTGGCGTATACCGACCGTGGTCCGGTGGCTGTGGCCTTGCTGGCGGTGCTGCTGGTGGCGTCCATCGTCGAGGCGGGTCTCTTGCTCACGCCTGAGATCGTCGTGATCTTTGGCATCATCGCCCTGGTGGGGTCAGCAGGGCTCATCCTCTGGGCGGCGGTGCTCACCCGGGGCACGACATCCACCACGATCTATCTCGGCATCGTTGGCAGTCTCGTGCTGATGGCGCTGACCATCGTGGCCAGTCGCTTCGTCAGCGAGTTCATCTTTAACGCGAACCTGACGCTGCAGCGCGCCATGACCCTGGGCTATGTAGAGGCGCAACTCGATGCGGCACGCCAGAATCTGGCGGAGTCGCGGGCACGGATCACCGCGAGTGTGGTCGAGATGCAGAAGGCGATCGTCGCGTTGCTCGGCGGCGTGTATCCCGCGCATGTGGTGATCATCGAGGGCGAGCTTGAAAGCCTCATGCGCAGCTTCAACCTGATGCTGCAACAGGTGAGCATGCGCAATATGCCGACCCAGAATAGCGGTCAGATCAACACTCTGGCCGAGCAGATGATGAATATCATCGCGCAGATGTCTGAGGGCGTGGATGGGCAGGCAATGCGTCCGCCAGAGCTGACACATACCGCGATGGATTCTGTGCTCGTCGCCCTCACCCACATGCAGGCGCAATTCCATCAGCGCCTGGCGCGGGTGCAAGGGGTCGCTCAGGGCATCGCGGGGGCCGTGCGCAACGGACATGATGGGCTGACGAGCTCAGAGCAGGAGGTCAGCCAGGCAGTCGAGATGGTCGAATCACTCGTCAACACCACCGACATGCTCGCGAACCGCGTGCGGGCACTGCATGCCGACACGACGCAGCCATGGCGCACGCTGGCGGGCATCTTACCCGCAGAGATCGTGGCGGCCATTGACGAGAGCATCCCTGGCGGGAGCACGGTCATCGGGGAGTCATCAGATCATTATGAGGGGCTGGGCAATGATATCATCGGCGGCAGTGGCCTGACGGGCGAGGCGCCCGCGCTGCCGCCAAGCGGGCTCGCCGACACGGATGGCATCGCGCCGATGACGCGCAAGCTGGAGCCGCTGCCGACCCGCAAGAAGGGGAAATCGGCGGGCAGTGAGCCCAAGCCGGCCACCGAGGCCGCTGCCACCCCTGACGTGCCGCCCGAGCTGGTGGAGCTCTACCAGGTGTTCACGCAGATTCGGGCCGAGCTGGCGCATAGCTATCAGGCGCTGCGCGCGCTCGGCGCGCACCTCGGCAAGGTGAAGCACACCCTGCGCAGTGGCGACAAGGGTGTGGCCTATGGCCTGGCGGCGCTCGATTCCGCCCTGCAGGCCAGCGACCAGCTGGAGCAGATCGTCGGGCTCGACGGTGGCCAGACCGGTGCGCCACAGGCTAGCCTCGGACGCATCAGCGCGGTGCGGCAGCGGCCAGACGCCGCCGACGCGAAGACCGACGCTCAGCAGGTGCTGGCTCCGGCTCGCGCCGATGCGAAGACCGATCCGCCACGGCCAGAAGGTGTGCCCGGCACAGGTGAGCTCAATGCGTCTGATCTCATCGGGCCGGAGATTCTGCCCTCCGGACTCTTTGGCACCAATCCAGAGCACAATAGCCACTAACATCGGCAGACACTAACACCGGCAGAGAGGATAGACGTATGCGGCAGCCTGATCCGCCACCACAGCTTGGCAAGCGCATCGCGGCGCAGCGTCGCGCCCTCGAAGGGCGACCCGATGTGAGCCAGCGCTTACGCGAGCTGACCGCATCGAGCACCCGGCAGGTGAGCGAGCGGGCCAAGCGCTCCCCCTTGTTGGGGATGCTCATGGTTGGCGTGGGCGCGGCATTGCTGGCGCTGTGTGCCGTGGCGGCCACCATCGCTGTGAGCGGCGGCCTCTGGGTGCAGGGGCAGCTGAGTGATCCCGGCACCACTGTGCAAAATTTCTATGGCGCGCTGCACCGTCAAGACTATCACGACGCCTACGCGCTCTGCACCACGCGTTATCAGAGCGGCGTGAGCGAGTCGGCATTTACCACCCAGCTGGGGAACCTCGACACGGTCGCGGGAGTCGTGGACCGCTATATCATCGTGGGGAGCCAGGTCGGCGGGCAGACCGCAACCGTCACCGCGCACGTGGTGCGGCATGCGAACCCCACCTCGGCGCAGGTGCAAACGCTGACCCTGGAGAGCCAGTCTGGAAGCTGGCGCATCGATCAGGTGCAGAGTGGCGACACCGTGCCAGCCGCGACCGCCGTGCCATGATCTTCGTGCCATGATGCTCGCGCCGGAGCGCTGAGGAGGCTTCACCTATGCTTGATCGTGTGCGTGTGCTGCGGGCAGACATCACGACGCTGCCGGTGGACGCGATCGTGAATGCGGCTAATTCGACGCTACTGGGTGGCAACGGCATAGATGGCGCCATTCATCGCGCGGCCGGGCCAGAGCTGCTGGCCGCATGCCGTCCGCTGGGCGGGTGCCCTCCAGGGGAGGCGCGCATCACGCCAGGCTTTCGGCTGCCCGCGCGCTATGTCATCCACACTGTCGGCCCGATCTGGCATGGCGGCGAGCAAGGCGAGGAGGCGGTGCTGGCCAGCTGCTATCGGGCGTGCCTCGCCCTCGCGGCGGAGCACCACCTGGCGACGGTCGCCTTCCCGGCGATCAGCACGGGCATCTATGGGTTCCCAGCAGCGCTGGCCGCACGCATCGCGGCTCGCGAGGTAGCGCAGGGCTTGGCGCGGGATCCCAGGCTGAGCATGGTGACCCTGGTGGGCTTTAGCGACGCATCCACCAACCTGCTCACCGCCGCGCTTGCCGAGGCTAGCTCGTGAAGTGGAATGACGCCAGCATCGGCGTGTAGATCGCCTGCATGTCGTTGCCGAAGCTGCCCGCGTCACTCACCAGCACGATGACATAGCCCAGGCCGCCATGATGCGTGGCCATCACCACCATGTGCAGCGGCTGCCCGTTCGCCGTCACGTCGTATTCACGGCGGTCCCATTGCGCGCCGCCGGCAACCAGGGTAACGCTCTGTGTCGTGGATTCGTTGATCGTGACCCCATTTTGCTGCGCGCCGCTCACCTCGGCCTTAATGATCTCTTGGTTGGTGTGCGTGGTAAAGGCCACCGCCTGCTCCACGGTGACATGGGAGGGAGAGTTTGCCAGGGTGAAGCCGTCGATGGAGTCAGACTGGCCGGCGAGCGTGGCTTCCTTGGACGAGGCATCCCAGACCTGTGGGTAGTAGAGGCCATAGTGCCCGCGAGCGCTCTCGAACGCCTTGAAGCCGACAGGCGGAGTCGGGGTCGGGCCGGCCGTCGGGGTGACAAAGGGTGAATCGGCCACCGGTGGGCCACTCGCCGCAGAGCTGTTGCCGTGCGTGATCAGTGCGTAGGCCCCCGCGCCCACCACCGCCAGCACGGCGAGGGCGATCAGCGCGATGACGCCGCCGCCAATGCCGCCGCGTGATGAGCGCCCACGAGCTGACGAGCCACGCTCACCGCTGCCGCGACGCCCACGTGGGGGCTCCCAGGTCTCGCGGGCGACAGCCCCACGCGCGCCACCACGCGACGACTCGCCATCATCCCAGTCGCGCCACTGGCTATCGTGGCTGCGGTCATCCCAGTCGGAGCGCTCGCCCATCGGTGAGCGGCTGCGTGCGCCCGAGCCGCTGCCCCGCGAGCCGCCTGCGCGGCGCGAGGATTGAGGGACACTCCCACTGGCATCGTCCCAGTCATCCCTGCCATAGTCAGCGCCCCGCTCCCATGAGCCGCGTGATGAGCCGCCACGCCCGGATCCGCTTCTGCGACCACTCATGGTGCTCTTCACCCCTCATGCTGGCTCGATGGAGCGCGCCGTTCTCTCGCATCCGCTGTGGTGGCTGATTGCGCGCGGGCGTAGTATAGCACGCGATCTCGCATTGGTAACCTCTCGCCCACCAATGGGCCATGAGTCGCCGGCCACCGCCAGGCGGGTGGATGATTGTTAGCTCACCAGGGGCCATGCTATAATCGGCGAGAGCGTCATCCATGGCAGGCATAGCGCGAGTTTGTGTCCGCTGTCGTGCCTGAGGCTTACTCATCGCGCATCAGGCTCCCCGCTGTGACGAACCGGCGCCCTGGGTGGTCAGAAGTATAGATGCATTTTTCCTCGCGATGTCCCGACGGCGCGTCGTGGTTGACGCGACCGGGCCAATGGCCCCTTCGCCCTGGCTTTCGAGCCATGCCGGCACTGCTGGGATTCTCGAGATATGAGGCTGGAGGCGCTCGTGGTCGCGACCGGATACCTCATCGCACTGCTCTTCTTTCTTGGCGGCGGCGTCTTCGTGATGGCCGGGCTGATCACCGCTGATCTGCTCAATGCCCTCTTGCTCAAGCGCCGCACCATGAGGAGCAAAGAAGAGACGTACGAGTCGGGAGAGATTCCCCTTGGCTCGGCCTGGGTGCAATATCCCCTGGCCTTCTACATCTTCGCTTTGCTCTTCGTCGCGTTCGACGTGGATATCGTCTTCATCCTTGGCTGGGCCGCCATTTTCCAGCAGCTCGGCTGGTTCGGCTTCATCGAGATCGCCTTCTTTATCGGTGTGCTTGCCCTCGGCCTCGTCTATGCCTGGAAGAAGGGAGTCATCCGGTGGATATAGCTGAAAAGCCTCTGCTGGTGGCGTTCGACCGCGACCACCTGGCCACCCTGGTGAGCCAGCTCGACGTGGTGGACGCCGTCGTCGGCGCGCCAGTGGCCAAGCAGATCATGAATGGCGGCATCGTCGGCATCGAGGTGCCTGCCGCCAAGCTGCTGGAGGTCGCGACCATGCTGCGCGACAAGGTGGGCTTCGAGATGCTCACCTGCGTCACCGGGGTTGACTTCGTAGATCACGTCCAGTCGCTCTATCACCTGCGTGGCATCGCGCAGAACTGGCTCTTGCAGGTGCGCGTGCGCCTCGACGCCGACGAGCCCGTCGTAGATTCGCTCTATGGCATCTACCCTTCCGCAAACTGGCTGGAGCGCGAGCAATATGACCTCGTCGGCATCACCTATCGCGGGCATCCAGACCTGCGCCGTATCATGCTCGACGACGACTTCGAGGGCCATCCGCTGCGCCGCGATTTCCGCATGACGCCGCTCACCCTGCACGACCGGGCCACCACCCAGGTCAGCGCGGGCCGCGCCATCGCGGGAGAGCAGCAGGAAGGGCAAGAGCGCGGCGCGCCGAAGCGGCTGGGCCAGGGCAGTCAGGAACGCCTGCACCCTGGGAAGCAGACCTTTGGCAGCGCAGCCGTCTATCTCAGCACTGGGCAGGGCGTGGTCGAGCCCACGCAAAAGAAGCCTGGCAAGAAAAAATAGGCTAGGGACGCATACGCATGGCAATGAACACGACTGATACCACCCATATCTTCACCGACGACGCCAGCGGCCTGCGCAGTGAGGAGATGATCCTCAACATGGGGCCGCAGCATCCGTCCACTCACGGCGTGCTGCGCCTGGTGCTGGTGCTGGATGGCGAGACGGTGATGCAGTGCACTCCGGTGATGGGTTATCTGCATCGCGGCATGGAGAAGATTCTCGAGAACCGGCCCTATCTCGCGGGCCCACGCTATCTCGATAATGCCGACTATCTCTGCCCCATGATCAACGAGGTCGCCTATGCCGGCGCCGTGGAAAAAATCATGGGCGTCGAGCCACCGCCGCGCGCGCAGTATATCCGTCTGATCGCGATGGAGCTGCAGCGCATTGCCAGCCATCTGGTGGCCGTCGGCACCTATGGTCTCGATGTCGGCGCGACCACGCCCGTGCTCTGGTGCTTCCGCGATCGTGAGGGCATTCTCGACCTCTTCGAGTCGCTCTCGGGCCACCGGTTCACCCACAACTACATGCGCCCCGGTGGCGTCGTGTATGATCTGCCCTCCGGCTGGCTGGGGCAGCTGCAGACCTGGATTGATGCCTTCGAGAAGCGCAGCCTGCCAGAGCTGGAGACCCTGCTCGACGGCAACGAGATCTTCATCGCGCGCACACGCGGGGTCGGCGTCATTGACAAAGAGCAGGCCCTCAGCTATGCGCTGACCGGTCCCGTCGCCCGCGCCTCCGGGATGGATTTCGACATTCGGGTGCAGCGCCCCGAGGGAGCCTATCGGGAGATCGCCGTACGCTCGGTGGTGCGCACTGAAGGCGACTGCTATGCCCGCTATCGGGTGCGCCTCGACGAGATGTACGAGAGCGTGCGCCTGGTGCGCGCGGCGGTCGATCGCCTGCCCGGCGGGCCGATCTCGCTGCGCAGCCCCATCGCGCTGCGGCCACCACGCGGCGAAGCCTATTACGCGGTCGAGAGTGGGCGCGGCGAAGAATCCATCTATATGATCAGCGACGGCTCGGAATATCCGTACCGCGTGAAGATTCGCGCCCCATCCTTCGGGAACCTGCAAATTCTGCCAGAGTTGTTGCGTGGCAACAAGATTGGTGACGTCATCGCCATCCTCGGCAGCATTGATATCGTGCTCGGCGATGTGGATCGCTAGGTGGAGGCCGGTGTGAATAACGACGTCATCCAGACCATCATCCGGTTCGTGGTCACGTTTCTCTTCTCGCTGCTGCTGGTGATGATCGCGGCGACGATCATGTCGTACCTCGATCGCAAGGTCCAGGCCTATGTGCAGGACCGCTATGGCCCCCTGCACTATGGGCCCGCGGGTACGCTGCAGCCCATCTGGGATGTCGCGAAGCTCCTGCTGAAGGAGAACATGCGCGCCAAGGCGACGGATAGCATCATCTTCCTGGCAGCCCCCCTGGTCTTCTTCGCGCCGATTCTCACCGCATTCGTCGTGCTGCCATTCTCACCCTATCTGACCGGGGGCGCGCTGGCGACGGGCCTCGTCTTCTACGTGGCGATGAGCTCGATTGATGTGATGGGCGTCTTCATGGCTGGCTGGGGCTCAAACAACAAATACGCCCTCATCGGCGGCCTGCGCTCCGCGGCGCAGATGATCTCCTATGAGCTGCCACTGATGCTGGCGCTGGTGCCGGTCGTCATGTTCACCAGCATTCTCGCGCCGGCCTGCGAGGGCGCCAGTGCGAATCTCGCGCAGTGCGGCGTCGGCTCCATCTCGTTCACGCAGATCGTCGCGGCGCAGATGCGCCCGGAGACGCCATGGCTGTGGTTCGCGCTGCTGGCTCCGGTGGGCCTGCTTGCCTATTACATCTGCGGCCTGGCCGAGACGAATCGCACACCGTTCGACCTGCCGGAAGCGGAATCTGAGCTGGTGGCAGGCTATCTGACCGAATATAGCGGGCTGCGCTGGGCGATGTTCTTCCTGGGCGAATATGGCAACATGTGCATCGTCTCGGCGGTGGCGACGGCGGTCTTCCTGGGCGGCTGGTCTGGGCCGGGCGCCGCCCCGGGGATCTGGACGCCTATCCTTGGCTCATTCGGCGGGCAGCTCGTCTTCAACATCATCGCGGCCTTCTGGTTCATCGCGAAGATGTCTGTCTTCCTCTTTGCCTTCATGCTGATCCGCGCCACGGTCCCACGCCTGCGTGCCGACCAGCTGATGCGCTATGCATGGCTCTTCCTCATCCCGCTGACGCTGGCGAACATCATCCTCACGGCGGTGCTGCTGCTGCTCCCGCTGGACCTGACGACACGACTCGTCATCGCGGGCGGGGTCAACTGGGTGCTCTTCCTCATCTTACTCGTGAGCTTCCGCCGTCTCACTGGCATCCGTCTGGGGGCGCGCATACCTGCCCGCAGCGCGGTGGCTCGGGCCGCGGCGGCCGCGAAGCCGGGGGCGAAAGAACTGGCCGGCGCAGCCAAAGGATAGGCTCACGCCGCCTCTCGTATGCTGGGTCCCCCTCCATGCCTGTGGAAGGGGACTCTTGCTTTGGCGTAAGGTCCGTGGCATGCCGAGCGCTTCGATGGCGGCAGACGCGCCTATCCCCGCCGCCTCTCGCAGTGGGCGGTAATCGCAATGCCGCCACGTGCCTTCTGGGCGACATCCACGGCGCACTCATCCGGGTCCGCTGCCGCCATGATGTCATCGCAGATGCGCACCGAGAGCGCCTCGCAGAAGAGTCCCTCGTTGCGGAAGCTGTGGAGATAGAGCTTCAGGCTCTTCGACTCGATGCAGGCTCTGGCCGGCACATAGCGAATGGTGATCGTGTAATAATCTGGCTGGCCTGTCACCGGGCAGAGCGCTGTCACCTCGTCTGAGGTCATCGTCACCCAGCCTATGCCCGCCGGTGCCTGGAAGACCTCCAGCGTGGAGTCCAAGTCGCTGCCCGCCTGCCCCAGCTTGCGCAGGCCCAGCTTCGCCGCGCGCGCTGCCCGCTGGCGCGCCGTATCATCAGCAGAGGAATGCGTCATCGTCTATGCCTTCTGTGTGTGCACTCATCGCGCAGTCTATCGTATCATCGCGACAATGGCCCTGCCATCGCGCCCAGAGCACGCCGCCACGCGATATACTATGAGTTGCTGTGCGCACTCAGAGCCAGGCATGGCGACAGGTAGAAGGATTCAGCATGCAGCCAGCGAAGCGCGCCGTCATCTTGCTCAGCGGGGGACTCGACTCCACCACGACACTCGCCATCGCGAAGGATGAGGGCTACGAGCCATACGCCCTCTCGTTTCGCTATGGGCAGCGCCATAGTGTCGAGCTGGATGCCGCGAAGCGAGTCGCTGACGCGCTCGGTGTGGCAGAGCACGTGATCGCCGATATCGATCTGCGTGTCTTTGGTGGCTCAGCCCTCACCGCGGACATCGCGGTCCCGAAGGATCGCCCCATGGCGGAGATGGACCACGGTATCCCCATCACCTATGTGCCCGCGCGTAACACCATCTTTCTCTCCTTCGCGCTGGCCTGGGCCGAGACCCTCGGCGCGAGCGATATCTTCCTGGGAGTCAACCAGCTCGACTATAGTGTGAGTGGCGATACGCTTGTGTGGGCACGAAATAGGGATGGGGCCCGACTTCTACCAATTGCCGAGTTCTGTGAACTCACCGATGACGATTATGAGACTTTGGCGGTTGATCTAGATACCATGCAGGTCGTGTGGCGAAAGGTCAACGGGCGCTTTCGACACAATGCGCAGGCGAAGCGATGTTTCCGGATTACTCTCGAGCGTGGCCAATGTATCACTGTTACCGAAGATCATTCGCTGTTCTCAATAAGTCCCCAAACAGCCTCCCTCATTCCGATTCGGGGAGCAGATATTTCCCCTGGCATGCCATTGGTTGTACCCTTTGACCTTTCCTCTGGCGCTTCTGCTTGGCGTAATGACCTCGCGTCAGTGTCTCTCCGTGGAATCCAGCAGCGATCAGCCCGGCCTGTCATTAGGCGCTCACTCACCGCACAACATGGTGTTCTGACCAATCGATTGGGCCAGACAAGA
>DASWAC010000480.1:0-1728 GCA_036391335.1 Ktedonobacterales bacterium | reverse complement strand
ATAGTATCTCGAAAACGGTGAATCTGCCCAACAGCGCCACCCGCGACGACGTGCGAGCCGCCTATCAGCAGGCGAGGGACCTCGGCTGTCTGGGCATCACCATCTTCCGCGATGGCAGCAAGAGCGAGCAGGTGCTCAATGTCGGCGTGAAGGCCGACCAGCCTGCCGCCGTGCCCGCCGCCCCGGCGGTGGCTCCTGCCCCCGCGTCGCCCGCCCGCCATGGGCGCTACATCCAAGGCATCAAGGAGCGCCCCGAGGTCGTCACCGGCTATACCCGGCAGGTGCGCGCCCCTGAGGGGAAGGTCAACATCACCCTCAACAGTGATGAGGATGGCGTCCTCGAGATCTTCGTGAATGTCGGCAAGGCGGGCTCGGATATCGCGGCGCTGGCCGAGGCGCTGGGCCGGCTGATGTCGCTGCACCTGCGCATCGACAGCCCTATCTCGCAGGACGAGCGGGCGCAAGAGATCGCGCGCCAGCTTCGCTCCATCGGCGGCAGCAGTTCCATCGGCTTCGGCATCGAGCGAGTGCGCTCCCTGCCAGACGCAGTGGCCCGCACCATCGAGGGGCATTTCGCCGAGCGCAAAGCCACACCCACGGCGACGGAGGGAGCCGCGGGTGGCACGAATCACACGCTCAATGGGAACGGGAGCCACAGCGGCGTGAACCCGCAGAACATCCAGCAGCTCAGCGTCATCGGGAATCTGTGCCCACAGTGCGGAAACAACACCCTCTACTTCGAGGAGGGCTGCAAGAAATGCGTGAGCTGCGGCTATAGCGAGTGCTAGACCGTTGACACGCGCCATGCGGGGCCGCTCACGACCTTCGGGTTGCGGGCGGCCTCGTGCTAGGCGGGCATCCGCGGCGCGACAAACACCCGGTAGCGAAAGTGCTCCCGGAAACCCAAGCGCTCATAGACGGGATAGCCTATCGCGCTGGCCTGCAAGATCCCCACGCGATAGCCCATCTCACGCGCCTCACGCAGCGCGGCCGTCGTCATGGCGGCGCCGATGCCACGTCCACGCATCCGCTCGACGGTGCTGACTGTGTAGATGCCCGCGACGCCAGCAGCCAGAACGAGGAGACACGTCGCCACGGGCACATCGCCTGTCCAGCCGAGATACTGGCGCATCGGTGCGTCATCGGCAAGGTTTGTGGTGGGAGTCGTGCGAGCAAAGATGGCGCTCGCCTCCGACGGCATACCGAAGCCTTCCACGGCAGTCCTTTGCCAGACTGCTAACAGCTCAGGCGTGCGCACGCGCTCGATGCGCAGCCCCGACGGGCCGGGAAAGCGTGTGAGCTTTTCAAGATCCATCCCCATCGCGGGCTCAGGATCGTCTTCCGCGAAGCCGGCCGCGAGGAGCACGTCGCTCAGGTTGGCCGGTTCCGTCGAGGGGCCGATGCTCCACGCCCAGGGGCTCTGGCGTGCCGCGAAATAGGCGCTCGCTTCAGCGATGGCCTGCGCGGCACTCGCGGCGGTGAGGTGCGCGTCGGCCACTCCGTTGAAGAATGGATAGGGAATGAGCGTCACAGTAAGTGTCAGGCCGGGCTTTTCCACTACCTCGCCGCCAAATTCCACGCCAATCAGCCGCTTGAAGGCCTGCAAGTTGAGCTCATTGGCCCGCGCCAATCCAGCTGGGGAAACATCGCGAAAGAAATCACTCATGTGAGCCCTCCACCAGGAAATCCGCCCGCGCGTTGGGCATGATATCACCTGTGGATGGTCAC
>DASWAC010000479.1:0-2845 GCA_036391335.1 Ktedonobacterales bacterium | reverse complement strand
AGAGAGCCACCTCCAGCCCGTCGGCGCGGTTACCCAGCTCGATCACGGTGATCCAGGGCGCAGTGGCATGAGCTGGCAGGATGAGATAGCGATAGGGCGCCGTTGCATTGGGGTCGCTCAGTCGCGCGAGCACCGGCAGATACATGCCTTGCAGCCGCTCAGCCACCACACGGCCCTCGCCGGTGAACACGCTCACCAGCGCCTGCTCGACCGCCTCCGCGCTCTGCCCATGAATGTGGAGCATCGTCGTTGCGAATGCCATGGATCCCTCTCTCACCAGGTGCCAAGCGGCAGCCACGCCAGCAGCGCGGCGATGGGCATCCACAGGCCAACCAGCGCCCCACGTGTGACCACCTCGCGCCAGCCCCAGCGCACCAGCCCGGCAGTCAGCACCGGCAGGCTCGCCGCGATCAGTCCCTCGAACACGACGACGTAGAGCGGGGTATTCCCCAGCATGAGGGTCACCGGCGCATAGCGCCACCAGTTCGCGTGGAAGGCCATCTCCTCATAGAAAGGCACATTGATCGCGCCCACCGCAGCCACCAGCGCGATTGACGGCCACAACGGGAGCAGCCCGCGCACACGCCAGGCGAGATAGCCCAGCTGCACCAGCACGAGCATCCACGAGAGGGGCATATAGATGGGTGACGCCCAGAGCATGGGCTGGCCGGAGGGATAGTCGAGTGAGTTGGCGACGAAATGGCCCGAGAAGTCGGTGAATAGCTCGAAGACGCCTGCGACGAGGCCCATCCCCGCAAGTGGCGCGATGATGCGCCGCCACGAGCGACGAGAGAGCATGAGCGCTACCCACAGCACTGCGACGAGGTCGCTGGCCAGTGCGCTCCGCCAGCCGAGATGACCCACTGCCGAGATGACCTCGCTGGCCACCATCGTCGCCAGCAGGCCCAGCTGTGCGGCATCCAGCCCGGTGAGATGGCGCACACCTCGTGCGCCTGCGGGGAACGTCGTTGCCTCGCGAAGGATCTCGCGCGCGCTCACCAGCACATCTCGAGAGGCGGTCTTCCGCACGTTAGCGCTCCATCGGGGCGAGGTGAATTCAGGGTGCGACATCGTGTCAGCGATCTAAGAGCCGGCGAGCAGATTCGCGCCTGGAGGGGACCTGCGCCGACTCCAGACGAGATAGCCGCCTGAGATGGGATGCTCCGCGCGCTGATGAGGCTGAGGTCTGTATCCCTCGCGCCCATGTTGGTAGGAGAAAGGGTGTGACCCTCGCGCGCTCATCGCCACACGGCCCCTCTCGCATACTGTAGCAGCGCGAGGAGGGAACCGTGAAGGCTGAAGAAGAGGCTCTCGCTAGTGCAGCAGCAGGGAATACGCGAGATAGCCGCCTGCGCCCAACAGGACTACCGCGAGCACGCCAATGACCAGCCACATGGTCATGCTGCGCTGCGGAGTCAGCAGCACTGTCTCCTCGTCGGCGAGCGAAGGCTGAGGCAGTGCGCGCGGTCCCGGTGTCAGGTGCGGCGGTGTGAACCCGCCACGAGCTGAGATGGGCGACGAGAAGGGCTGTGATGCACTATGTCCACTCAATGGCGTGGAGAATGGCGCGTTAGGAGCGATGAACGGGTTTGGCTGGTAGGACCCCGTGATCTGCGATGGGAAGGTCGCCGGGGCGCTATTCCCCTGCGGCGCGAAAGAACCGCCGGCGAGTGGCGACTGCGGGCCGCGCGGCGGGCGCGACGGCGTCAGTGGGATGCTCTCGAGCACCGGAAGCTGGCTCACGCTGGAGTTGCCCCGACCAAATGACGGGCTGCCATTGGGCCGCGAGCCAAAGCTGGTCGCGGGCGGGGAGAAGACGTTGCCCGCCGGGGGACCTGGATCGAAAGGCAGTGGCTCCGCGCCACCGGCCACCATGGCCGCCACCAGCGCACCACCCATCTCACGCGCACTCTGGAACCGCTCGTCAGGATTCTTGGCCAGGGCGCGCATGATGACATCTTCGACGGCAGCAGTCACATTCGCATTGATCTGCCGAGGGTGCAGTGGCGTCTGGTAGAGGTGACCATCCATCACCGCCTGTGACGAGCTGCCATAGAAAGGCAGGCGGCCCGTGGCCAGCAGATAGAGCACCACGCCCAGGCCATACAGATCCGATCGCGCATCGGTGCGGCCCTGGACCTGCTCGGGCGCCATATATTCGGGCGTGCCGGCGTCGGGGCGTCCCACACGGTTGGGGCGAGATGCGCCATCGAAGATCTTGGCCAGGCCAAAGTCACCCAACATCAGGCGGCCATCGGCATGGATCAGCATATTCGCTGGCTTCACGTCGCGGTGGATGACGTTGCGCTCGTGGGCATATTCCAACGCGTCGGTGATCTGCGTGCCATAGCGCATGATGTCGGTCATCGAGAGCGGCGTGCGCGAGAGCTGCTCTTGTAGGCTGCCCCCGCTGAGGAAGGGCATGACGAGGAAGAAGACGTCATTCTTCTCGCCATAGTCAAAGAGCGGCACGATGTTGGGGTGGTCGAGCGCCGCCGCCAGGCGCGCCTCGCGCTGGAAGCGCTCGCGGAACGTGCCGCGCTCAGCCAGGCGCGCATCGAGCACCTTGACTGCTACCTCGCGGCCCAGGCGCACGTCACGAGCGAGGTATACCTGGGCCATGCCGCCCTCGCCGAGCATGCGGATCAGCTCGTATGCGTCGAGCCGCGCTCCTTGCATGCTGTCCGGCCGATTTTCGATCCCGTCGTGTGACACCACTGCGCTCCTGCCTGTCCACAGATTGCTATTAAAAAGGAAGAGGAATAGCGCCCGCATTATAGCGGATTATGTGAATTCTGTTGAGAGTGACTAGGACGTGCGCCCGCGAAATAACTACGCTCGGTCG
>DASWAC010000478.1:0-1844 GCA_036391335.1 Ktedonobacterales bacterium | reverse complement strand
ATGAATAGTCAGAGCTCGGGACGTATCCTCAAGCCGCGCGTGCTCGTAGCGGACCCCATCGCCCGCGAGGGGCTGGATCACCTGCGAGGCTTTGCTGAGGTGGATGAGCGGCACGGGCTGGCAGCCGAGACACTGCGTGAGATCATCGGCGGCTACGATGCGCTTGTGGTGCGCAGCGAGACGAAGGTCACCGCAGCCATCATCGAGGCTGGCAGCCGCCTGCGGGTCATCGCACGGGCAGGTGTCGGCGTGGATAACATAGATGTCGAGACGGCGACCCGGCGTGGCGTCATCGTGGTGAACTCGCCGCTGGGGAATATCGGCGCCGCCGCTGAGCATACCGTGGCGCTGCTCCTGGCCATGGCGCGCCATATCGCGCCGGCGAATGCGTCGCTGCGTGCGGGCAAGTGGGAGCGCGCGGCCTATGTAGGCACGGAGATTCGCGGGAAGACGCTTGGCATCGTTGGGCTGGGCAAGGTCGGCAGCGAGGTGGCTCGCCGCTGTGGTGAGGGAGGCCTGGGGATGCGCCTCATCGGGGTTGATCCCTATGCCTCGCCCGACACTGCCCGCGCGCTAGGCGTGCAGCTGATGGCGCTCGATGAGCTGCTGCCGCAGGCGGACTTCATCACCATCCACACGGCGCTCACGACAGGCACTCGTGGCCTCATTGGCGCAGATGAGTTGGCTCGCATGAAGCCCAGTATTCGCCTCATCAACTGCGCGCGCGGCGGCATCGTGGAGGAGGCCGCGCTGCTCGCGGCGCTGGAGGCCGGCCAGATCGCGGGCGTGGCCCTCGACGTGCTCTCGAAGGAGCCCCCCGGCGATGAGCCCACACTCAAAGCCCTTATCGCGCATCCCCGTGTCTTGGTGACGCCGCATCTGGGCGCTTCGACGGAAGAGGCGCAGGTGAGCGTGGCGCTGGACGTCGCGGAGCAGATTGGCGAGATCACCCGTGGCGGCTCGGCGCACGCGGCAGTCAATGCGCCGATGATTCTCCCTGAGACGCTGCGCCAGCTGCGCCCATGGATGACTCTGGTGGAGCGCCTGGGTCGCATGCACGTGCAGCTGCACCCGGCGCCTCTGCGGCGCGTAGAATTGAGCATCAGCGGTGAGATTACCCAGCATGACACCCGCGCGCTCGTCGCGGCGCTCATCAAGGGTCTGCTGGAATCCGTCTCGGATGCACACGTCAATCTGGTGAACGCGCCGGTGCTGGCCCGCGAGTGGGGGCTGGAGGTCGTCGAGAGCCGCTCGAGCACGGCAGAGCCATATACCAGCCTGGTGACACTGCGCGTGGCCGACAATGGCACGACCCACGAGTTCGCTGGCACGGTCATCTGGGGCGCGGGTCGCGTCGTCCGCGTGGACCGCTTCGCGACGGACTTCGAGCCGCACGGGCATCTCCTCTTCGCGCGTAATCTCGACATCCCTGGCATGATCGGTAAGGTTGGCGTCCTCCTCGGCGAAGCTGGGGTGAATATCGGCCACATGGATGTCGGCCCGGTCACGATGCCCGGCGAGGCGAAGCAGCGGTCCACTGGCAATGAGGCGCTCATGGTGCTGAGCCTGGACAATGCCGCGCCCGCCGAAGCCATCGAGCGGATGCGCGCCTCGGAAGGGATCTTCGACGTGTCGAGCATGCTGCTCTAGTGGGGCAGCAGTCAGGACTCGCTTCAATTCTGGGTGCGGCCGAGGAATCGCGTGGCCATTAGTCGGACATCGCTCGATTCTCTATCTTCACGCAGCTTGCCTAACTGGGTCAGAGTAAATTCCGGCATACTGCCTGGCATCTTCGCCAATGCCATGACCGCCCAAAAGCGGGTCTCCCAATAGGGCCAGCTGAG
>DASWAC010000477.1:0-12379 GCA_036391335.1 Ktedonobacterales bacterium | reverse complement strand
TGATGATGCGCCCGCGATTGGTGTAGTCCTCAGGGTTCGCGGTCGCCACAACGAAGACATCCAGCGGCAAGCGAATCTTGTAGCCGCGAATTTGCACGTCGCGCTCTTCCATCACGTTTAGCAAGCCCACCTGGATGCGCTCGGCAAGGTCGGGCAGCTCGTTGATGGCGAAGATGCCCCGATGAGTGCGCGGCACGAGCCCGTAGTGAATGGTCAGCTCATCCGAGAGATAGCGGCCCTCCGCCACTTTGATAGGGTCTACCTCACCGATGAGGTCGGCAATCGTGATGTCAGGCGTGGCCAGCTTCTCGCCATAGCGCTGGTCGGGGGTCAGCCACACGATGGCCGTGTCGTCACCATCCGTGGCGATACGCTCGCGGCACGCCTTGCAGACCGGCGCGAAGGGATCATCGTTGATCTCGCAGCCCGCGACAGCCGGCACCGCGTCATCTAGCAGGCCGATCAAGCTGCGCGCGATGCGCGATTTCGCCTGGCCGCGCTCACCCAAGAGGATGATATCTTGCCCTGAGAGGATGGCATTTTCCACGAGGGGCAGCACCGTCTCATCATAGCCAACCACGCCAGGGAACAGGTCGTCACCAGTGCGCATCTTGCGCATGAGATTGCGGCGCATCTCGTCCTTGACTGAAACGACCTGGTACCCGCTATCGCGAAGCTGGCCCACGGTGGCGGGCCGGTTTGAGTGTGTCATTCACGGAACCTCTCTTGGCAACTGGAAGATGTGGGCCGCCTCTTGCGTGCCCATGGCCGAAGCCGCTCTGATGTGGGGAACGCCAGGGGGGCTTCGTCATCCCGCCACCTGGTGTGTCAGCATTGTAGGCCCACCGAGCCTCATGCCGCAAGGGCGACCGGCAGGCGGCACCTTCCGTCCGGTCCCTGCGCGCGCGGCTCGTGCGCCATCTGCCAACATTGGAAAGCGCTCACGGCTCCGCGAGTGGTGGCCGCCGGGTGTGCCAATCTGTCGCGCGCTGCCACGCGTGGCCGATGCGCAGCAGCGTGGGCTCCCCAAAGTGCGTTGCGACGAGCTGCATGCCAATGGGCAAGCCGGCCGCGCTGAAGCCACAGGGAACAGTCAGCGCCGGTTGTCCGGTCAGATTGAGGGGAAGGGTTAGCCGGAGCGCGCCGCCGATGATCGGGCGGTCGCCCACGTGGAGGTGGCTATCGTAGCCGTCAATGGGTGGCGCGGGAATCGCGAGGGTCGGTGTCAGCAGCGCATCGCACGTAGTCAGTGCCTGCCGCATCGCCCTGGTGAATGCGCGACGCCGGTGCTGGGCGCGAATGTAGTCAGAGGCGCGATAGTCCGCCCCGGCATTGAGGGTCTTGAGCACAGCGGGCGAGTAGAGGTCCGCCCGTGCCTGCAGCCAGCCCTGGTCAGTATGGTACGTGTACGCCTCGGGCCGTTGGATGCCACGGTAGACCTCGAAGAGATCATCCATGGGGTCGGCGATCGTCACCTCCTCGACCATCGCACCCAGCCGCTCCAGGGTGGTCAGGGCGGCGCGCATGGCAGACTCGACCTCCCCATCGAGCGCCTCGAAGAAGTAGCGTTCTGGCACGCCGATGCGCGTGCCTCGCAGGGCGTCCTCCGGCGACCGGGCGCCCGCCAGCGCGGCGCCATAGCTCGGCAGGGGCACATCCACGCTATCGTCGTCTGCGCGATCATACCCCGCCAGCGCATCCAGGAGGATGGCGCAGTCTTCCACCGTGCGCGCGATGGGGCCTGCATGGTCCAGCGACCATGAGAGGGCGACAATGCCGGAGCGGCTTACCAGGCCAAAGGTCGGCTTGAGTCCCGTCACACCGCACCAGCCAGCGGGGATGCGTATCGAGCCGCCGGTGTCGGTTCCCAGCGCACCGAGCGCCTCGCCCACGGCGACGGCCACCGCCGAGCCTCCACTGCTCCCGCCGGGCGCACGTGAGACATCCCATGGATTGCGCGTGGGCGCCGAGAGGGTGCCATAGGCAAACTCGTGGGTATTCGTCTTGCTCGTGAAGACCGCTCCGGCCTCGCGCAGCCTGCGCACCACCTCGGCGTCACGCGTGGCCACGTTATCGTGCAGCACCCGCGAGCTGGCTGTCGTCGGCACGCCCGCAACATCTATCAGATCCTTGATCGCCAGGGGAATGCCGAGGAGTGGACTGTGGCGCAGTCGCCGGGCTCGCTGCGTATCAGCGGCGTGAGCCTGCTCTCGGGCGCTCTCCGCCAGGACAGCCACGCAGGCGTGTAGGCTGGGCTCCGCCAGGTCCGTCACGGCGAGACACCGCTCGGTCAGCTCGACGGAGCTCACCTGGCCCGCGGCCAGCAAGCGCGCGGCCTCAGCCAGCGTCGGAGACTCCATGTCAGGCATAGCTCTTCCCCTCACCATATCTCGTCATACTGGCGCCGGCACGCTAGGCGATATCTCATAGAGCGCGTTATCCCATGCGAAATTCGCGACACGACTGAAGTGTGCCTCGACCCACGCGCGGAAACCGGGCACCGTGTCGAGGCGGCCCGATGCGAAGAGCACGAAGCGTGTGTCACGCGCGAGGATGACCCGCTGTAGCTCGGTGGTTGTCAGGTAGCCACTGCTGACTCGTGTGTGTGAGCTCTCGATGAGCTGAGGTGGCACGGCGCGTCCCGCCAGCGTGGCGACATAGGGATCATCGGTGACGATCTCGTCTTGTGGCAACGTCAGCTGCTCCAGCACGATCGCCATGGCAATCTGGTCGGCCGAGGTGTAGCGAAGTGAGGCAGCGGTGTCGCGGATGGAGACCACGCCTTGACTCACGATAGAGAGAGCCAGCACGACCAGGACAATATATGTCACGGCCACCGGCGAATGTGAAACCGAGGGAGCGCGCCGCTCGAATGAGGCCAGCCCCAGCACCAGTGTGACACTCAGCAGCACCGCCAGCGGTGGCGCGAAGAGTGAGAGGTGGTGAGCAAAGAGCGGCGAGAGGCGGAACAACTCGACGAGTGACGCAGCCAGCCACAGCCAGATGGGGAGCGTGGCCCAGGCTCGCCGCCACCATGCGACCGCTGCCGCAAAGCCAAGGATGAGCCCGAAGCGCAGTAGATTCCCTGCGGTAAGGATGCGTGCCATGGTCCCCAGCGTGGCCAGTGGATTGCCCTGCCCGGCGGCCACGTCGTGATAGCGAACCACTTGCTCCCAGATAGGCGCGCCGGCGAGGAAGAATGGTCCCCAGATGAGGAGCAAGGTCGCCACCAACCCTGCCGCGAGTGCCGCGACGTCTGGCCAGCCCTCACGCCAGCCCATGCTGAGCCAGTCGCCGCGAGGCAGCTGGGGACGCCCCTCACGGTCGAGCATCGAGGTGAAGAGTGGCGCGGCGGCGTAGAGGAATGCTGGCACGAGGAGCGCAAGGATGAAGAGCTTCGTCGAGACACCCAGGCCGAGCAACACGCCACCAGCTACCAGCAGCGTCTGGCGCGCACGGCCAGTCCGCCGGGCGGACTCGATCACCAGGCCAAGCCCCAACACACCCATGCCGAGCGACGGCGCCTCCGCTTGCAGCCGCTGCGATGACTGCGTGAAAAATTGGTCCACCGCCAGCAAAAGCACAGCGGCGTTGCCGGCCCAGCGCCCCGCCAGCGCCCGCGCGATGAGGTAGACACCGGGAAGGGCTAGCAGCGACCACACGGCGACACCAAGGCGCGCGGCGGGCAGGGTCTGGCCAAAGAGCAGATAGAACGGGTAGATCGCGAAGGCGAAGAATGGCGGCTGAGGGTAGAACAGCGTAGTGTAGAGTGAGGCATGATGCAGCATCGCCCGCAGCGATTGGATGTAGACGCCCTCATCGTATTCGTTCGAGAAGGCACCGATGCTAACCACTCGCATGAATGCGGCAAACATAGCGATGGTGATGAGCACCCAGGTCTCAGCGGAAACCCGCCGGACACGCATCTGCCATGTCCGCCACGCATCAGTCACCCGGGCGACCCGCCCTTTGTCCACGAAGGCTTCCCTCCCCACCTGCAGTGCCCTATAGCAGTGCCTACGTGGCATTATATCGACTCAGGCGGTGCGGCCAAACTCAAACATGAGTAAATCCAGCGCCATCTCGGGATTCATTCGGCTGCGCTTGAGCGCGGTATCCATCTCCAGCAGCCGATGATGGGTGGCGGCTAGCTGCTCCATGGTGAGCTGTCGCGCGATGGCCAGCGATTTGTCCACCACGAATGGCGCCAAGCCCGCCTGCTGGCAGATCGCCATGGTGCGTAGCCCCTGGCCGGCAAGATCTTTCACCTGCATCAAGACACGCGTCTGATAGGCTGTCAGCGCCAGGATGCCAAGAGGCGACTCCCCTTGCTCAAGCAGCTCATGCAACAGCGCGATGGCGCGCGACCGCTGGCCACGCGCGAGGGCATCGGTCAGGTCGAACGTGCGTGCGCTGGCAGATCGCGCGGTGAGCAGCCGCACGTGCTCCGGCGTGATGCTCCCACCTGGGCCGACATAGGTCCGCAGCTTGTCTACCTCACCGGCCAGCGCCCGCGTGTCGTCGCCCATCAGGGTCACCAGCAGCTCGGCAGCTTGCCGGGTCAGCGTCGTACCGTCAGCCTTCGCCCGGCGCACCAGCCAGTCTTCGAGCGCGGGCCCCTTGGGCGCGTCGAAAAACTGCTCTTTCCCCTGAGCGCGTGCCACCTTCACGAGCGGGTCACCGGACTCCAATTTCTCAGGGATCAGCACGACCAGCACCGTGGTCTCTGGCAAGCTCTCCGCTGCCGCGGCAAGCGCAGCCACAAACGCCTTGGGATCATTCCCCGCGCGCTTCCTCCCCTTCACGGTGGGTGCGGGCTCAGCGGCGGGAGCATCGGCGCCAGTGACGGCAGCGCCGCGCTTGCGCTGGGGCAACCCCCTCACGATGATGAGCCGCTGATCGGCGAGGAAGGGCAGCGTCTCGCAGGCGTTGCGAATCGTCGCCACATCGGCGGTCTCCCCATCGAAGGTGTCTACGTTGTGGGTGAACGGGCCGGCCTCTCGGAGCTTGTTGAGCGCTTCGCCCGCCGAGAAGTCATCCGGCCCGTGAAAGAGATAAAACATACAGGCATTCTACGCTGAGCGGGTGTCTGGTCGCAATGTCGCCCCCCTAGGGTGTGAGGCGGTGCAGATCGCGGGGGAAGAGCGCGGCCAGCTTCAGGGTCGGCAGGCCCAGCAGCTGCATGAGGAGCCGCTCCTGCCCGATCGCGAAGCCCCCTTCTGGGGGCATGCCATACTTGAACGCCTGCAGGTAGTCCGCAAACGGCTCGGTGGGCAGCCCACGCTCTGTCAAGGTCGCCACGTAATCAGCGTAGCGATGCAGACGTTGCCCCCCGCTCACTAGCTCGGTCCCTCTGAAGATCAGGTCGAACGAGTTGCTGAACTCTGGCCTACCAGGCTCTGGATGCGTGTAGAACGCGCGCTTTGCGGTGGGGTAGCCGGTCACGTAGAGGAAGTCGCTCCCATGCGTCGTGGCAGCCCACTCGCCCAGCCAGCGCTCATCCTGTGGCGAGAGGTCTGGCTCGCCGCGCACATCCACGCCGTGCAAGGTGAGGATGAGCTCTTGCGCCTCGGTGAAGTGAATCCACGGGATCTCGCCGGCGACCTCCGGCATGCGTGCGCCCAGCAGTGTCAGCTCCGCCGCGTAGTCCTCACTCAGCGTCTCGAGGATGCTGGCGATGACATCGCGTAGCTCGCGCATCACGGTGAAGTGGTCCTCGATGAAGCCAAGCTCGGCGTCGAGGCTGACATACTCGTTCATATGGCGCGTGGTGTCGTGCGGTTCGGCGCGAAAGACCGGCCCCACCTCGAAGACACGCTCGAAGGCCGCCACCATGATCTGCTTGTAGAGCTGTGGGCTCTGCGCCAGATAGGCCGTCTGGCCGAAGTAATCCAGGCTGAAGACGTTCGCTCCACTCTCGGTTGCGGCCCCCACCAGCTTGGGTGACTGAATCTCGGTGTAGTCCTTGGCTATAAGACAGCGACGAAAGCCCTCGATGACCCCCGCACCCAGCCGCAGGACAGCGCGCCGGGTAGGATGCCGGTTCGTCACGGCCGCCGTGTCGAGCAGGGTCGGCACGCTGGCCTTCAGCTCACGCTTGCCCAGGGCCACTGGAGGCGGCTCGCGCACCGCCTCGACCACCGTGATCTCCGGCTCGCGCAGCTCCACGCCCCCAGGTGCGCGCTCGGAGCGGGTGACACGCCCGCGAACCCGCAGCACACTCTCGGCTCCCGCGCCACTTGCTCGCAGGGAGGCCAGCGCCTCTTCCGATTCGATGACCGCCTGCATGGTGCCCCAGCCGTCCCGCAGGATCAAGAAGCTCACACTGCCCAGCTGGCGCAGCGCGTGCAGCCAGCCTGCGACGAGCACGACCTCACCCGTGTGCTGGGCAACCTCAATGCTACGGATACGCTCCACATAACGACCTCTCATGGATGACATGCCTCTTTCTCGATGCGCTCTCTCGCGCAGCCCGCCAATGCGTGTGGGAAGGGAAGCGCACCCCGGCAGGCTGCCTCGGCGTCAGGCGGCTTCCCTGATGTCGGCGTCCTCGTCGTCGCTCATGTCATCTCTCCTCCTCAGGTGGCGGCCGCGACCAATAGAAAAGGCCCCCATCCATCACTGTGGACGAGGGCCAAGAAGCCGCTGCGTGGTGCCACCACTCTTCGCTCCCATCACGGGAGCCTCATGCGCCGGCGGTAACCGGTCGCGGCGCGATAACGGGCGCAACCCGAGATGCGGCTACCACCCACTGGCTTCACCGTCTGGCTCCGGGGTGTCTGGCGCGGGCACACATCACGACGCTTCCAGCCTGTGGCGTCGCTCTCTGTGGATGCGTTCGCTCGCGCACGTCCCCATCAGGGCCGTTGTCTCAGCTCGCAGTGTAGCACGTCCGCTGGCGGAGAGCAACGTCATGAGCCCGGGACATGGGCCGCGGAAGTGTAGTCCATTTGACCTAGCGGCGGACCGGCGCATGTGATATACTCTTTCTATTGAGGCGGGGCACGCAGCGAAATCACACCAGGAGCCCCGCCTCCCTTCGTGAGACGACCGACGCGGAAGATGAGGCAGGCGATGGAGCTGGTTTGGCTGGGTCATTCTTGTTTCCGGATGCGTGGCAAAGAAGTCACGCTCGTCACCGACCCGCCATCCCCAGCGACTGGATATTCGCTTGGCCGCGTCACTGCCGATGTCATTACCCTCAGCCATGACCACCCCGGCCATAACCATGTGAGGGGCGTCGGCGGCGAGCCGCATGTGGTGCGGGGCCCCGGTGAATACGAGATTCAGACAGTTCTGCTGACCGGCGTGCGCACATGGCACGATAACGAGCGCGGCGCCAGGCTTGGCCGGAATACGGCGTACCTCATCACCATTGATGACGTCACCTTCTGCCACCTGGGCGACCTGGGCGACGTGCTGGACGACAAAGCGCTCGATGCCTTGGCCGGCGCGGATGTGCTGCTGGTGCCTGTCGGCGGCGGCAACACCCTCAACGCGGCGCAGGCCACCGAGGTCGTCGCCCAGCTCGAGCCACGAATCATCGTGCCCATGCACTTCGCGACGCCACAGCATAAGGCGGGCGAGCAGCCACTTGACCCTGTCGAGCGGTTCTTCCAGGAGATGGGCATAGATGTGCCCGAGCCGCAACCCAAGCTCACGATCACCCCGGCGAGCTTGCCAGCGGCGCCTCAAGTAGTCCTCCTGAATATACGCGGAGGCTGAGATGTCACCCACGGGACCAGAGTTCCACACCGGAACACCTGGTCCCTCTCTCTTTTATTGGGGCAAGATTTTTGTGTTGGGCGGAGTTGGCACAAGCGCAGAGGAGGATCACGCGATGCCAAAATTCATCTTTGTCACTGGCGGAGTCGTCTCATCTATCGGAAAAGGCATCGCGGTGGCCTCGATCGGGCGGCTGCTGCGCGCCAGGGGCCTGAGCGTGGCGATGATGAAGCTCGATCCTTACATCAACGTGGACCCCGGCACCATGTCGCCCTATCAGCATGGCGAGGTCTTCGTCACGGAGGACGGCGCAGAGGCCGACCTGGACCTCGGCCACTATGAGCGGTTCACCGATCAGCCTGCCAGCCAGGCTAGCAATGTCACCACGGGCCAGGTCTATAACACCGTGATCACCCGCGAGCGCAAGGGTGGCTATCTTGGCGGCACCATCCAGGTCGTGCCGCATATCACCAATGAGATTCGCTCACGCATCCGCGCACTGGCTGACCAGACCGAGGCCGACGTCGTCATCTGCGAGGTGGGCGGTACCGTCGGCGACATCGAGAGCGAGCCATTCCTCGAAGCCATCCGCCAGATGCGCACCGAGGCCGACCGGCACGATGTCGTCTTCCTGCATGTGACACTGCTCCCCTACATCGGCGCGACACGCGAGCTGAAGACGAAGCCGACCCAGCACAGCGTGAAAGAGCTGCTGCGCGCGGGCATCCAGCCCGACGTGATCCTGTGCCGCTCAGATGTCGAGGTGAGCGACGAGATTCGCGACAAGATCGCCCTCTTCTGCAATGTGCCCCGCAAGGCGGTCATCCCAGTGCTCACGGCCAGCACGATCTATGAAGTGCCGCTGATGCTGGAGGATCTCGACCTGGGCAATCTGCTGGTGGACCGCCTGCGCCTCACCAATGCGGCTCAGCCGGAGCTGGGCGACTGGCGCGCCCTGGTGGATCGCATCCACCAGCCGAAGCCCGTCGTGACGATCGCCCTGGTTGGCAAATATGTCGCGCTGCACGACGCCTATCTCTCAGTGGCCGAGGCGCTCAATCACGCTGGCTGGGCCGAAGGCGCCGACGTGGCTATCGACTGGATCGACTCTGAGAAGCTCGAGACGAATTGGGACGAGTATCGCGAGCGGCTGGAATCTGCTGACGGCATCGTAGTGCCCGGTGGCTTTGGCCATCGCGGCATCGAGGGGAAGATTTGCGCCGCCGAGGTGGCCAGGACGAAAGGCATCCCCTATCTGGGTCTCTGCCTCGGGATGCAGGTGGCCGTCATCGAGTTTGCCCGCCATGTGCTGGGCCTGAAGGACGCCAACAGCGGCGAGTTCGATGCTGACTCGGCTCACAAGGTCATTGATCTGCTGCCCAGCCAGAAGAATGTGACCGACATGGGCGGCACGATGCGCCTGGGCGCCGAGGTCGTCTGCCTGACACCCGGCACGAAGACCAGCGAAGCGTACGGCGAGCCCCTCGTTTTCGAGCGCCACCGTCACCGCTACGAGGTCAACAATACCTATCGCAAGCGGCTGGAGGCAGCCGGGCTGGTCATCAGCGGCGTGACGGGAAAGGGTAACCTGGTCGAGATCATCGAGCTCAAGGATCACCCCTGGTTTGTTGCCTCGCAATTCCACCCTGAGTTCAAGAGCCGGCCCACGCGCCCACAGCAGCTGTTCCACGGCTTCATGAAGGCTGTCATGCAGCACGGCGGCTATGAGGAGCGCCACGAGACTATCACCGCGACCAATGGCCGTGTGCCCGCCGAAGCCGACACCACCGCACGCTAGGCGGAGTGCCGTCAGCTCGCAGCGTGCAGGCTCCTCGTGCCAGGCGTGTGGGGAGCCTCTTGTCCGCGGGCCGCCACCATCTCTTGGCTCAGCCGCTATCTCATCCGCTACAATGACCCTGGGCATAGTGCTATCAGCGGAGGAGCATCCTCATGGCTCAGCAATCAACAGCACTCAGTAATTCCGAAGACGCCTTCACCTTTCGCAAGCGTGGTAAAGATATCAATCGCATCGAAGCCTTTAGTGACGCCGTGTTCGCCTTCAGCCTGACTCTGCTCGTCGTCTCGGTAGACGTGCCCAATGACTTCCAGGCGCTGATGGATAAGCTGAGCAACTTTGGATTCTTCGCGCTCTGCTTTGCCCTCTTCATCACGATCTGGCTCCAGCACTTCAGCTTCTTTCGTCGCTATGGCCTCACGGATAATCTCACCATCCTCATCAATGCGCTCCTCCTGCTGGTGCTCCTCTACTTTGTCTACCCGCTCAAATTCCTCTTCACACCCAGTCACGAAATCCTCACCTTCGAGCAGGGGCGCACCCTCTTCCTGCTCTACGGCTCAGGCTTCGCCGCCATCTATTCCCTCTTCGCACTGCTCTTCCTCAATGCCTATCGCCTGCGGAAGTCACTCGAGCTCACCAGAGTGGAGCTCTTCGATACACGGAGCGGAGTCTGGGCCAACCTCTTGGTGGCCGCTGTTGGCGTGGGCTCCATGGTCTTGGCGCACTTTCCACAGACCATCAGCGCGTCAGGCTACTTCTACTTCGCCATCGTCCCGATCCGTTGGGGATACGGCATCTTAGCGCGCAGGCGACGCGATGTCCTGGTCGCCGCTGAGCGCAAGCGGCTGGCGGCGGCGAACGCCACCCCTCAGGCCACAGCCGGCGCATGATGCCAACCGCGATCGAGCGGACCTGCCGCCTCGCTCCATGGGTTAGTCTTGCCCATCGCCGGTGGCCGCGCCCGTTGGGGTGCGCTTGAACTTCTTCGCGTCATACCAGCAGTCGTGGCAGCGATCACGAATGAGATTCGCGGGGCCGGTGTCGATCTGGGCGGCCAGCTTTTCGGCGGGAGCCTGACTCGCGGGCGTGTCGAGCCGTTGCGAATAGAGGTGACGGTCATCTGAGGTGAGGCACTTGCCCGTCTCGAGCTCGAACTGCCAGCCATGCATCGTGCAGGTGAGGATGTGGTTCTCATCAATGATGGCGAAGCGCTCGAGGTCGGCCTTCAGGTGCGGGCAGCGGCGCTGGATGCGATAGCCGTGCGCCTCGAAGAACTGCTGCTCTGGCGCTTTCTCAGCGTAGTAGCCCTCAGCGTATTGCAGGCGCTCCTCGGTGAGGCACTTGAAGAAGATATAGACATATTCGTTATAAGCGCCCTTGCGACCGGCCTCGAACCGGCAAGAGAGGAAGAGGTCATTGACCCAGTCCTCCTGCCGCTTCTCGATCTCGGCCTCGATCAGCGCGGGATCTATCTTGAAGTAGTAGTCCCACTCCTGGCCCTCCCAGGGATACACTGTGCGCGTGTGGAAGTCAAGCACGACCCCGGAGGCGCCGAGGTCGAGCACCACGAGGCCATTGATGCCGGCCGCGAGGATGTCCGCCTCTTGCAGCAGCGGCTCAAACCAGGCTTTCAGCTCCGCCTGGATGTCATGCTTGCCTCGCGGCCACGATGCCTTGATCGCGTCAATACGCGGCTGCTGGCGCGCCTTGTAGGCCTCCAGGTAGGCACGCTTGGCCGTGAAGATAGCCGCCACCTCAGCCTCGGGCACAGGATGCGACACCTCGCACGTCTCATGCGTCAACGTGGCCACGGTGCCCGGAATCATCAGCCGGCCATGCTCATAGCCATGCTCGCGCATATAGTCCAGGAAGACGGTTGCGTCGGGAAACGTGTTGGCTGGATCGCGGTCGAAGTCGTTGAGCTCGAAGAGACCGTCATCCAGGAAGCATGGCGGCCCTGCCGACGGAATGATGAACTTGGCGCCAATCTCTTTGATGTAGCGCACCGCTCGCGCCATCTCATTCTCCCGCTTCTTCCGGCCCAGCACGTCGAGCATCTTCGCGGGATACTGATAGACCATGGGGTACCAAATCGCACCGGAATATTGCAGGAAGTGCGCGTCAAACGGCCCGAGCTCGGCCAGCGCATCAATATCCATCGGGCGAGAGTCGTTCTGATCGAAGATCTTCACCTGTCCGTCATCCACGACCAGGCCCGAGTCGCCCAGCGGGCCGTCGATCGGCGCGACCGAGGCGGCAATGGCGACTCGCAGCCCTGTTGGCAGCTCCGTCCACGCGTAGTTCTTCGTTTGGATGAACTTCGTGAAGCCGCACGCGCGCAGGGCCTTTTCGAGCAAGTCGAGCGGATAATCAGGCAGCAGGACCGTCGTCTCCTTCGAGACGTGCTCACGCAGCCAGTCGGGATCGAAGTGATCGAAGTGCATGTGCGAGACATAGAGATAGTCCGGGGTACTGAGTGTGGCGACATCAATCTGCTCATTGCTGGGGAAGGGAAGCCACGACCCAAAATACGCGGGGTTGAACCACGGATCGCAGAGAATGCTCCCACGCGCCGTCTCCAAATAGAATCCCGCCTGCCCAAGACATGTGATGCGCACCCAGAGTTCCTTCCGCTCGTGTCTCGCCCTTGGCTCCCACCTGATCTCACGCGGGAGAGCCCTTCCGGGATACTATCGGCTACGAGGCTTGCCGCGTCAAGGCGCGGGCGAGAAAAGGGCCACGCGATCGCTCTGCCACCAGCCTGTACTCCGCGCCGTACACTCTACTGGGCACGCTCACGCGAGCGCGCCGGTGAGTCTTGTGAAAGTAGAGGAACTCGAGCCCCATGAGCTCCCT
>DASWAC010000476.1:0-7267 GCA_036391335.1 Ktedonobacterales bacterium | reverse complement strand
CAGGTGGGCCACTCGTTCGTGCCCGCCGCCGACACCGGCGTGAATACCTACGCCGATACCGTCCTCTACTCCGCGCCAAGCGGGGCGATCGTCTTCGCGGCAGGGACTATACAGTGGTCGTGGGGGCTGGATCCCGGGGTGGATACAGGCTTCTGTGACTGCAATATCGGACTCGCGAACAGCGTGAGCCAGCAGATTACGACCAACATCCTCACGCGCATGCTCGGCGGCGCCGGTCCTCAGCCCACACCTACCCCAGCGCCGACAGCAACACCGCTGCCGACAGCTACCCCAACTCCCTTGCCAACCGCAACGCCCACTCCCTTGCCGACTGCGACCCCAATACCGCAGCCGACGGCCACGCCGCTGCCAACATCTACGCCAACCCCGCTACCAACGGCCACGCCAACCCCTTTGCCGACCGCGACGCCCACGGCCACAGCGACTCCTGCGCCGACGAGCACGCCCACCCCTGGGCCGACGGCAACTCCGACGCCCGCACCGACGGCCACGCCTACCCCACTGCCCACGGCGACGCCAACGCCGCGACCGACAGCCACACCCACTCCGCTGCCCACGGCCACACCGAGCGGCGGATCAACGCTCTTCAACGACGGGTTTGAGTCGGCGACCCTCCCCGGCGCGTGGAGCGGCACCGTGATGGTGAACGGCAACGCCGTGGCCAGCGATAGTGTCTTGGCGCATACCGGCGCACGGAGCTTCAAGGCCACCAAGGTCCGTGGCCAGGGCGGCGACGCCTACATCTATGAGGTCTTCACAAACCCCAGCGCGACCGTGGATGTGCGCGCCTATTATGACCTCAGCAGCTTCGCCGGGAATGGCACCATCAACCTCATGGAGATCGACAGCAGCGACGGCTACCAGCTCGGCACGGTCGAGTTTATCGGGGACGCTTCCACGCCGGGAGTCCCGCCAGGACTCTATTTCGTCAACGGCGGCACCTATGTCGAGTATGCCTGCGGCTCCGCGCCCGCTCTTGGCGGCTGGCACAGCATCGAGGTGCAAGACACTATCGCGAATACGGCCACGGGCAGCTTCACGATGTGGCTGGATGGGATCCAGGTCTGCACGAAGGCGGGCATCCGCACAACGCAGCAGGCTACTGCCAGGGCCGGATTCGTCGCGCTAGGATCATTCCTCTCCGACACCGGCGTTGGCCTGACGATCAACGTGGATGACGCGGTGATCGCCACCACCCGCGTTGGGCCATAGTGAGGAAGCACGTAAAGAAAGGGTGGGAGTCTAGGTGGCTCCCACCCCAGCCCTCCCCGCATGTGGGGGGGGATACACGTGCCTAGCGCGCCGCGACGAGCGCGCCCGCAGCCTGGCGCAGCGCCTCGGCTTTATCGGTGCGCTCCCATGGCAGATCGATATCAGTGCGACCGAAGTGCCCGAAGGCTGCGGTGGCCTGATAGATCGGGCGGCGCAGGTTCAGCGTCTGGATGATGCCCGCGGGGCGCAGGTCGAAGTGCTCGTTGATGAGGCTGACGAGCTGCTCATTCGAGACATTGCCCGTGCCAAACGTCTCGACGAAGAGCGAGAGGGGCCGCGCCACGCCAATGGCGTACGACACTTGCAGCTCGCAGCGATCCGCCAGGCCCGCCGCGACGATATTCTTCGCCACATAGCGCGCCGCATAGGCCGCCGAGCGGTCCACCTTCGTCGGGTCCTTGCCGCTGAAGGCGCCGCCGCCATGCCGGGCCATGCCACCATAAGTGTCGACGATGATCTTGCGGCCGGTCAGTCCCGCGTCACCCATAGGCCCACCGATGACGAAGCGGCCGGTCGGGTTCACGAAGAAGCGTGTCTTCGCGTCGAGCATCTCCGCGGGCAGCACCGGGCGAATGATGTGCTCGATCACCTCATTGGTGATGCGGTCCTGGGTGACATCGTCGCTGTGCTGGGTCGAGATGACCACGGTGTCCACGCGCACCGGCTTCCCGTGCTCATATTGCACCGTGACCTGGCTCTTCCCATCCGGGCGCAGCCACGGCATGGGGCCATTGCCCTCCCACGAGGCGCGGCGCACCTCGGAAAGCTGGCGGGTCAGCTTGTGGGCCAGGCTGATGGGCAGCGGCATCTGCTCCGGTGTCTCGTCGCAGGCGAAGCCGATCATCATGCCCTGGTCGCCCGCGCCGATGGCATCGAGCTCAGTGTCTGAGAGGGCGCCGCTGGCCAGTCGGTCGCGAAACTCGACCGAGGCGCTCACGCCCATATCAATATCGGGGCTCTGCTTGCCGATGGCCGTGACCACGCCACAGGTGCGATAGTCGAAGCCATAGCGGGCATCCACATAGCCCACTTTGCGGATGGTCTCGCGGACGATCTCGGGGATATCAACCCAGGTCGTCGTGGTGATCTCACCGGCCACGAGGATGAGCCCCGTGGTGGTGGCCGTCTCACAGGCCACGCGAGCCAGGGGGTCATCACGCAGCATCGCGTCGAGCACGCCGTCGCTGATCTGGTCGCACAGCTTGTCGGGGTGGCCCTCGGTCACACTCTCACTGGTGAAGAAGGTCTTCGCATCATTAAAAAAGCTACTCACGCTCGCTCACTCCTCCTTGCCAGACCGGTGGCTCCCTGTCCCCCTGCCTGCGCACCATCGGCGGGCCCACCTGAGTGAGCCCACCACTATTACGACGCGGTGTCTCCGCCTACGTCCCCGACTGCCACGACGCGAGATAGGTGGCCTGCTCGGGGGTCAGGGTATCAATGCTGATGCCCATTGCCTTGAGCTTGAGGCTGGCGATCTCACGGTCGATCTCCAAGGGGATGGTGTACACCTTTGGCTCAAGACTCTTGGCATTCTTGAGCATATACTCCAGGCCCAACGCCTGGTTCGCAAAGGACATGTCCATCACGCTCGCCGGGTGCCCATTGGCCGCGCCCAGATTGACCAGCCGGCCCTCGGCCAGCAGGAAGATCTTGCGCCCATCCGCCAGGGCGTATTCCTCGACAAACTCGCGGACCACCCGATGGCCGCCGGTAGCCTGCTTCTCGAGCTCGGGGATATTGATCTCGTCATTGAAGTGACCAGAATTGGCGAGAATCGCGCCATCCTTGAGCTTGGCGAAGTGCTGCTTATCGAGCGCGTTGATGCCGCCGGTGACGGTCACCACGATATCGGCGATGGGGGCCGCTTGCTCCATGGTCATCACGCGGAAGCCATCCATGAGCGCTTCGAGGGCGCGCACGGGGTTGACCTCGGTCACGATAACATCGGCGCCCATGCCCTTGGCGCGTGCGGCTATGCCGCGGCCACACCAGCCATAACCCACCACGACAAAGGTGCGCCCGGCGATGAGCACATTGGTCGAGCGCATGATGGCGTCGAGCGTGCTTTGGCCGGTGCCATAGCGGTTGTCGAAGAAGTGTTTCGTCTCGGAATCATTCACCGCCAGCACCGGGTAGCGCAGGACCTTCTCCTGCTCCATGGCGTGCAGGCGAATGACCCCCGTCGTCGTCTCTTCGGTGCCGCAGATGACGGTATCGAGCAGCTGGGGATATTCCTTGTGCATGGTCGAGACAAGGTCGCAGCCGTCATCCATCGTCACCTGCGGCTGGTGCGCGATGGCCGTGTGGATATGCTTATAGTACGTCGCCTCGTCCTCGCCTTTGATGGCATAGGTCGAGATGCCGTGGTCCGCCACCAGGGATGCGGTGACGTCATCCTGTGTGGAGAGTGGATTGCTGGCGACCAGCACGAGATCGGCGCCGGCTGCCTTGAGGGTGATGGCGAGGTTCGCCGTCTCGGTGGTGACGTGCAGGCAGGCCGAGATGCGCAGGCCTTTCAGCGGCTGCTCGTGCTCGAAGCGCCGGCGAATCTGCGCCAGCACGGGCATGTCGCGTGCGGCCCACTCGATGCGTGCCTTGCCCTGTGCGGCGAGGCTGAGATCTTTCACGTCATGTGGGACGTGGGAGGTTGTGTTCGTTGCCACGTTTGGTGTTGCTCCTGATGTGGTTGCTAGGTTCCTTGCTACACATACGCCAACAAGTGTCGGCGTCAGGCCGGGTGCTCCGCGATGCGCCCCTCCCAAGGCGGTCCCGCGCAGAGGTCACGGCGGTGGCGGCTGGCGTTGGGCCACGCTGCCACACGAGCCCTATCAGCTCCTTCATGATGATACGTCACGTGAATATGAGCCATGGGACGCCCCAGTGGTTTCATCGATAGGCGGCGCGAGGGTCAGCAAGGCCGCGTAGCGCTCATCCAGCTCGGCCTGGGTGAGCGTGCTCAGACGCTCGACCCCTGGTCCCTCACAGGCGAAGGCGCCAAGCACGGTGCCCCAGATCGTCGCCTGGCATAGCGCCTCCCAGGCGAGCAGCCGCCCGCTGGCACGCTGATGGCTGGCAAGCTGATGGCCGAGGTAGCCGAGGAAGCCCCCCGCGAACGCATCGCCAGCGCCGGTGGGATCCACCACGCGATCCAGCGGCCACGCGGGCACGGCATAGGTGCGCTGGTCGGGCCCAAAGAGCACGGCGCCATGCGAGCCTTGCTTCACCGTGACATAGGTCGGGCCAAGCCGGCCCACCTGCCGGGCGGCAACGGCGATGCTGGGCGAATCCCCCAAGCGCTGGGCCTCGTCTTCGGCCATCATGGCGACATCGGTGAGCCCTAGCACGCGCTCCAGCTCGGGCCGCGCCTCGTCAATCCATGGATCCATCGTGTCGAGGGCGGTGACCTGCGCGGTGGCGCGCACCTGGCGCAGGGAGCGCTCTTGCAAGGTGGGATTGGTCGCGGTGGCGAAGGCGACATCACTGGCCCGCAGCGTTTCCGGGATGTCCGGCGTGAACTCACCGAAAACGCCCAACTCGGTGTAGAGCACATCGCGTGTGTTCAGGTCATCGTGATAGCGCGCCCCCCAGCGAAAGGTTGGCCCTGGCGCCACGCGCAGCCCCGTCGTGTCAACGCCCTCGCGGTCGAAGGTGGCTCGCAGATCCGCTGGGAAGTCGTCGCCAACGACCGAGACGACGCGCACCGTGTCGAAGTGGCAGGCTGCCAGGGTAAAGGCGGGAACGGCGCCGCCGAGCAGGTTCGTGCGTGAGCCCCACGGCCAGTGCAGCTCATCCAGCCCGATGGGACCAACCACCAACACGCTCATGGCCTCACCTCCGCCTTGTCGCGCATGAGCGCCGCGAGCGCGGAGGTAAAGGGAGCGCGCGCGATGCCTTCCTCGGTGATGATGGCGGCGACATAGCGGGCCGGGGTCACATCGAAGGCGGGATTCGCCACGCGAACGCCCTCCGGCGCGATGGCCGTGCCCGCGATGCTGGTCACCTCGTGCGCGGCGCGCTGCTCGATGGGGATGCCATCGCCGGTGACGAGCGCCATATCAATGGTGGAGCGCGGTGCGACGACATAGAGCGGAACCTCGTGCGCGGCGGCCAGCACGGCGAGGCCATAGGTGCCGATCTTGTTGGCCACGTCGCCATTGGCCGCGATGCGATCGGCGCCCACGAAGATGCCGCGAATGCCTGCCGTCTTGAGGAAATGCGCCGCCATGTTGTCGCTGATGAGGGTCATGGGGATTCCGGCGCGGGTCAGCTCCCAGGCAGTGAGGCGCGCACCCTGCAAGACGGGTCGTGTCTCATCCACATAGACATGGAGGCGCTTCCCCTGACCATGCGCGGTGAAGACGGGCGCGAGCGCGGTGCCCATGCCGGCGGTGGCCAGGGCCCCGGCGTTGCAGTGCGTCAGCAGCGTGTCGCCATCGCAAATCAGCTCCGCGCCGAAGCTGCCCATTGCCCGGCAGGCGGCGGCATCCTCCGCGGCAATGGCATGCGCCTCAGCTAGCAGTCGCGCCGGGAGGTCAGCCACACGAAGACCACCGGCGACGCGCAGCAGGCGGTCGAGCGCCCAGCCGAGATTGACGGCGGTGGGCCGGGTCGAGCGCAGCATGGCGGCGGTCTCGCGCAGCGCAGCCTCGTCGCGGGCCTCGCGCGCGCCCAGGGCCAGCCCATAGGCCGCTGCCACGCCAATAGCCGGCGCGCCTCGCACCTGGAGCGTGCGAATGGCGTGGGCCACCTCGCTGGCGGTCGCGCAGCGGGCCACACGCAGCTCGCCAGGGAGCATGGTCTGATCAATCAGCCGCAGGGACGCCGTCGCGTTATCCCACCAGAGGGTGCGCGGGATACCTTCAGCAGTGAAGGGCGATGCGTTCATGTCGTCCTGCGTGGGCTTCACGGGCGGGCTTTCTCTCAAGAAAAGCGGCTCCTCAAAAGCTGAGAAGCCGCATCAGGTGTTGTGTGATGTCGGCTCATCTTCCGGCAGGGAATCCCTGCCGCCGGAGTTGGCACCTGGCGCGTGGCGCTGGTTGCTAGGGGGTCACAGGGCCGGTCCCTCTCCCCATCTGGATGAGCATCCTACAGGCTAGGCCTGTGGCCACAAGCGTAGCACAGGGCCAGTGCGCCGGTCAAGCGCATCGTGCGTGAGCGCGGCGGCTTAGTCGAGGTGGCGGATGGCGGGATGTAACAGGCCGAGCGCGATGAGCCTCACACTGAGCATCCCGCCGAGCACGAAGGCAAGAGTCACGCAGGGCCGCCTGGCGCATCCTTCACAGGATCCCGTGAACGTGTGACAATGGAGGGTGAAAGACACCGGCGACACGACACGCGGGGGGAGAAGCGCACGATGACACAGGCAAACCCGCTGGTGGGGATCGTGATGGGCAGCGACTCTGACCTGCCCACCATGCGCGCCGCCGCCGAGATGCTGGATCAACTTGGCGTGCCGCACGAGGTGCGCATCGTCTCGGCGCACCGCACGCCGGACGACATGGCCGAGTATGGTCGCACGGCACACACCCGTGGGCTGCGTGTCATCATCGCGGGTGCGGGCGGCGCAGCCCATCTGCCAGGCATGCTGGCGGCACACACGCCGCTGCCAGTGATCGGCGTGCCGGTGATGACCGAGGCACTGCGCGGACTCGATTCGCTGCTGAGCATCGTGCAGATGCCGGCGGGGATTCCAGTGGCCACGGTCGCCATCGGCAACGCTCGCAATGCGGGACTGCTGGCGGCGCGCATCCTGGCGACGAGCGACGATGCGCTGCGGGCGCGGCTGATGGCCTACGCGAGCGAGATGGCCAGCCAGTCACGCGCGAAGAACGATACTCTCCACTGAGCCGGCACACTATTCCACAAGATTGTGTGGATAAGTGCCCTTTTTCCTGTGGACAACTTGTACATGTGCGGTGCTTTGTCCCCGAAATGAGCTCTGCCCAGGAAGTCACACCTAGGCCCCGGAAAT
>DASWAC010000475.1:0-2057 GCA_036391335.1 Ktedonobacterales bacterium | reverse complement strand
CGACGCGCGTGATATAGTCGCGCAGGTGCTTTGCCTCGATGAGTCGCACCCCGCCATACCATGAGTGCGCTCCGGCGCCGAGGCCCAGATAGGGCAGATTGTGCCAATAGGTGAGGTTATGCGCGCATTGGTGGCCGGGCCGGGACCAATTCGAGAGCTCATAATGCACATAGCCGGCCGCCGCGAAGCGCTCCCTGGCCAGCTCATACATATCCGCCGCGAGATCTTCCTCGACGGGAACCACTTTGCCCTGCTCGACCCAGCGCCACAGTGGCGTGTGCTCCTCCACGATGAGCGAATAGGCCGAAAAGTGGTCGGCCCCCGTCGCCAGCGCGCGATCCAGCGTGTCGGACCACTGGGCCATCGTCTGGCCGGGCAGCGCATACATCACGTCGAGATTCACGCTGTCGAAGCGCGCCTCGCGGGCCGAAGCCAGCGCCCGCTCCACATCCTCAGGTGAATGGATGCGTCCCAGCCAACGCAACAAGCCCGCATCGAAGCTCTGCGCGCCCATGCTCAGGCGGTTCACACCGGCGGCGCGAAACTTCGCCAGCGGACCATATTCCAGCGTGCCTGGGTTGGCCTCCATGCTGATCTCAGCGCCGGGAACCACCGCGAAAGCCTCGCGCGCGGCGGCCAGCAACGCTTCGAGCTGCTCTGGCGTGAGCAGGCTGGGCGTGCCACCACCCAGATAGATCGTGCGGCAGGTGCGTGGCGCGCCATCAGGCAGCCGCACCCGTCTGCCTGCCGCGAGGATCTCCTCTCGCAGCGCCGCCACATAGGGCTCGCGCCAGCGCAGGACGCCCGCATAGGTGTTGAAGTCGCAGTAATGGCACTTGACCGAGCAGAAGGGGATGTGCAGATAGAGGCTGATCGTGCTGGCCTCCGCCGCGTAGGTGGCCGGGCCGGCTGTGCTGCTGGTCATGGGAAGTGCCTTGCTGTGAGCGCGCTCATAAACGCGCCGAGAGTGCGGGCTGCCCACCCACACTCTCATCTATGCTCGTCTCTGCTTGTCCTGGCTGAGCTCAGCCGCTAGTAGTTGGCACCTGCGGCGTGAAGTTCGGCAGTGTCGCGTTGAGATCCGGTGTGACCGGCAGGTTCCGCGAGGCAGTCAGGGCATCGGTGTCAGCTTTGCCCACCGTGACCGACGGGGCGACCCGTTGCCCGCTGAGCCAGTGATCCAGCGCATTCCCCTGGGCGGCGCTCAGCTGCTCGCTGGTCATTTGCTTCTGCGCGAAGTCGAGCACCTGCACGATGTCAAACGTGCCGCCCGCCGTGTGGACGATGCTCAGGTCGCCGACCTTGCGCGCCGGGTCAAATGCCCAGAGCTCGATGCCAGCATCACTCGTCCCAGGGGCGACAAATCCCATGTCACCGCCAGCGTTCTTCGAGTCGACATCGAGTGAGTTGACCTTCGCGATATCGCCCCAGCTTGCCGACTTATCGGTCAGGTGCTGCGCCTTGAGCTGATTGAGAATCTTCGTCGCCGTCGCGCTGTCACCAAGCTCGATCCTGCGCAGATGCGCCTGGTTGATCGTTTGGGTGAGCTGGCCAGCGAGATAGCCCTGCATCTTATCGCGGCGCAGGTACATGGTTATCGCGGTGCGCACGTCGCTCTCATCCATGCTGTTTTTGCTGAGGAAGTCGGCATACGTCTGGCCCTTGGGGAATGCCGCCTTGAAGGCCTTGAGCCGTGTGTCCACGTCGGCAGCGACTGGCACGAGCTGCGCCTTCGCGTCGGGATGCGTCTTGAGGATAGCGGAGACGCCGCGCTGGATCAGCTGATCTTCCACCGCGACATCGATCGCGTGCTGTGTGATGCTGCCCTGCGCGTAATCTTGCTTCGCCACCTGGAGCTGGCTGGTAAGCACGGCGAACTCTGTTTTGCCAGTCGTATCGCCTCGCATTGCCTTCTCGGTCAGGTCGTTATATCTCGTGAGCTTCGTCTGGATGCTATTCCACTCATCCTGCGCGGTGTAGGCCAGCAGCTTGCGATAGTCTTGCTGCGAGATGCTTGCTGAGTTCACCGTGACGATGGTGCTGCGAGGGATGAAGTA
>DASWAC010000474.1:0-7692 GCA_036391335.1 Ktedonobacterales bacterium | reverse complement strand
GCATGCCTGCATCAGCAGCATGCCCAGCGCCATCTCGAAGCGCTTCGCATCCACCATGCGATAGATCGGCTCGGTGGCGCCCGTGATCGCGATAATGCCGCCGATCGCCGCGCGGGCATAGGCCGAGGCGATGTTCACGACGTGCTGATGGAGGTCGCCGCGGCCAAGGAGGAGTGTGAAGGTATTGCGGGCAAGGTGGCCTGCGACGGTATACATCTCGAGCTCGTGGTCCATTCGCGCGATGAGATGGATGATCTCTTGAGCGCCCTCCCGGCACATCCACATCTCCTCTGTCTCAGGCAGCCGCCGATTCAAGAGGTCAGCGTACACACGCAGCGCCGTCAGTGGCGAGCGCAGCTCGTGTCCGGCGACGTTGAGCAGGTCGCTGGCGTAGACGCGCTTATTCGAGATGGTGCGGACGATTGGCATGCGGAGCCCCTTCCACGACGTCTCAGCCTGTCCTCAGCTTCGTCAGCTCGACCACAGCCAGCAGATCGCGCGTGCTGACCGGCGAGCTCGTGCCCCACAGCCCGCAGCTAGAGGCGAGGTCACGCACCACCTCAGTAGGTGTCGCACCATGCGCGCGGAGTGCGCCCAGTCCGGCGGCGCTCGTGCGCTTGGCCAGGCGGGCACCCCCGGCGTCGGCCATCAGGGGCACGTGGGCATATTCTCGTGGGCGCGGCAGGTCCAGCGCGTCATAGAGGGCGAGCTGGCGCGCCACAGAGCCCAGCAGATCAGCCCCACGCACGATCTGAGTCACCCGCATCAGCGCATCATCCACCACGACGGCCAGGTGATAGCTCACGATGCCATCGCTGCGCATGACGATGAAGTCACCGCTCGTTGCGGGCAGCGACTCGACCACCTCACCCATCAGCATATCGTGAAAGCGCACCGGCGTTTGGGGGACACGGAATCGCCAGGCAGGGCGGCGTCCGGCGGCCTCGAAGGTGAAGCGCTCACGCGTGGTGAGGGCGCTGCACGTGCCAGGATAGGGCGCCCCGTCCGGGCCATGCGGCGCACTGGCGATCTTGGCCAGCTCCGCGCGGGTGCAATAGCAGGGATAGAGGAGACCCCTTGCCCGCAGCCGTGCCAGCGCCGCCTCATAGATGCTCTGGCGGGCACTCTGCGTGTAGGGGCCAAGCAGGCCGCCGATGTCTGGGCCTTCATCCCAGTCGAGCCCCAGCCAGCGTAGATCCGCCACGATGCCCGCAGCCGCGCCAGGCCGCGAGCGTGGCACATCGAGGTCCTCCATGCGCAGGATGAAGCCGCCACCGGCCTTGCGGGCGAAGAGCCATGCCAGCAGCGCCGTGCGCAGATTCCCCAGGTGCAGCACACCACTGGGCGACGGCGCATAGCGCCCCCGGCTAGGCGTGGCCATGGGGTGGCTCGGGGAATGGTGGAGTGCACGCGCGCGACCAGGGGCAGATGCTCCCTGCGGGGAAAGGCGCGTCCAGGCCGAGGAGGGCGATGGCCAGGCAGACTGGCAGGCCCACCACGCCGAGGCGGCAGCCTTCGATGGTCGCGACGGGCGAAAAGCCTGGATGCTGGATGCTATAGGCGCCCGCCTTATCCAGCGGGTCGCCCGTGGCGACATAGCGCGCGATCTCGTCATCGCTATAGTCGCGCATCGTGACCAGCGTGTCCGAGGTGGCCGATCGGATCTCCCCCGAGGGCGTTGCTACCGCGACTCCCGTGGCCACCGTGTGCGTGCGTCCGCGCAGCCGCCGCAGCATCCAGGTCGCCTCCTCGGCGTCGCGTGGCTTGGCGAGCGATGCGCTATCCAGCAGGACCGTCGTGTCGGCCGCCAGCACATCACCTGAGCGTCCTTCATGCGCCAGCGTCGCGTGCGCCATGGCGACCTTCACGCGCGCCAGATATTCCCCAAGCTGCTCGATGGGGCCGGGATACGCCTCGGCGAGCGCCTCTTCCTCCACGGGGACGACGAACAGCACGAATGGGATGCCCGCCTCGGTCAGCAGTTGGCTGCGACGGGGTGAGCCTGAGGCGAGGAAGAGCTCAGTCATGGGCATATCGCAGCACTGCGACCGATTCCACGTGCGCCGTCTGCGGGAACATATCCACCGGCTGCACACTTGCCACAGCGAAGCCCCCCACGCGCAGGATGGCAAGGTCGCGGGCCAGCGTCTGGGGCGAGCACGAGACATAGACCACGGTGGGCACCTGCCGCTGGATCAGCGCATCCAGGACGGGACGCTGGCAGCCCGCGCGTGGGGGGTCAATGATGAGCCCATCAACCGGCTGGCTCAGCATAGGCAAGACATCCTCTACTTTTCCCTGGATGATCTCCATCCCCGGCACGCCGTCCAGGTTTTCGTGGGCGTCGCGCACCGCGCTGGCGGATTCCTCGATGGCAATGATGTGGCCCACACGCCCGCCCATCAGCTTGGCGAACGTGCCCACCCCGCAATAGGCGTCCACCACCGTCGCGTCAGGGCCGGAGGGGAGCGCGCTGAGCGCCAGGTGGGCCAGCGTCTCGGCCTGTCGCGTATTTGTCTGGAAGAACGACGACGGGCGAATCTTGAACCGCGCTCCCAGCAGATCCTCTTCCAGCCAATCCGTGCGCAGGTCCAGCCCCTCGGCGGCGAGCGCGGCGGCCATGCCGGCGTCGGGCGCGGGCTGCACGAGGAGCTGCCCGGTGGCCTCCCCGGTGCGCACCAACGCCTGCGGGCGTGGCTGTGGCGTGCGGCTCAGCACGGCGAGCGCCTCGTTGATGCGTGGCGAGGCGATAGGGCAATGGGCCAACGGCAGGACTCTCGAAGAGCCGCGTGCGGTCATGCCCGGCGCACCATCACGGCTCACGGAGAAGCGCATGTGGTTGCGATATCCCCATTCCGTCGCGCCAACCGTGGGTAGCACCTCGACATCGCCAAGCCCGGCGGCGACCAGCTCGCCGCGCACATGGTCCCGCTTCCAGGCAAGCTGATGCTCATAGCCCATATGCTGGAGCTGGCAGCCGCCACACACGCCAAAGACGGCGCACGGCGCGGGTCGGCGCTGAGGCGACGCTTCGACCACATGGAACACCGAGATGTCGGGCGGGCGCAGGTGGCGCGGGCGCTTGCGTCCCTCGCGTGGCAGTCGCCAGCGGGCCTCGATCTCCACCAGCTCACCTGGCAGGCCACCGATGAAGGTAAAATGCTCTTGCGCCGCACTGGCTCTTCTCTGGTCAGGGATGAGCTCGAGTAGGTCGGGGAGCGGTGAGATGAGTGTCTCCAGCGTGTCGGCGCGCGCCAGCGCCCAGTCGTCCAGCGTGCTGACCCGCACGCGATAGCGTCCCACCGCGAAACGCAGCGGCGGCATCTGGGTGGCGGGTGCACGCTCGTCAATGGTCGGCATGGGTCTGGCTCATCTCTCTGGCGCTATCGCAGGCACTCCATGATACCATGGCATGGTTGGGTTCGCCGGGCGAGCGGTGCTACGCTATACGCAGTCAGCAGCGATGATGCGGAAGGAGACGCGGATGACGACGATTGGCGACACGGCAGGGAATCTCTCGCCCGCATCACGCGCCGCCGCGCTGGCCAGCATGGCCCGTGACACGCTGGATGTGCTGATCATCGGCGGGGGCATCACTGGCGCGGGCATTGCCTTAGATGCCACCCTTCGCGGCTATCGCGTCGGCCTGGTCGAGCGCGACGACTTCGCCAGCGGCACGAGCAGCCGGTCCACGAAGCTGGTGCATGGTGGCATTCGCTATCTTCCGCAGCTCGACATTGGCCTCGTTGCCGAGGGGCTGCACGAGCGTGGCCGGCTGCTGGCGAACGCACCCCATCTGGCGCATCCGCTGGCCTTCCTCCTCCCCCTCTATGAGGACTCACGGCACCCGGTTGGCATCCCATTTACCACACCTGGGGGCGTCGGGCTCGGCCCGATTCTCGACGTCGGGCTGCTCACCTACGACATGCTGGCGGGTGGCATGAGCCTGGGCCAGCACCGGCGACTGGGTCGCGAGGGCATCGCCGCGCGCATGCCCGGGCTGACGCACGACGGGCTGAAGGACGGCTTCCTCTACTACGATGGGCAGACCGACGATAGCCGGCTCACGGTGGCCGTGCTGCGCTCCGCGGCTGAGCGTGGCGCCCTGCTGGCAAGCTATGCCGAGGTGACCCGCTTCGAGATGAGCGATGCGCAGGTGGCTGGAGCGTGGGTGCGCGAGTCGCTGGATGGCGCATCGGGGCCCGAGCGGCTCATTCTCGCGCGCCATGTGGTGAACGCGACCGGCGTCTGGGCCGAAGAGGTGGATGAGCTTTCCGGCGGCTCGAAGCTGAGCGTGGTCCCCAGCAAGGGTGTGCACATCGTCGTCAGCCGCGAGACGTTTGCCATCGGCGATGAGGCAGTCGTGCTGCCTGAGACGGACGACGGGCGGATTATCTTCGTGGTGCCGTGGCTCTCGCGGGTCATCATCGGCACGACAGATGATGAGGTCACCTCGCCCGATGAGCCCGTGGCGAGTGGCGACGACATTGACTATCTCTTGCGCCACGTGAACCGCCACGCGGTGCGTACTCTGACCCGGTCAGACATCATCGCCACGTGGGCGGGGAATCGTCCTCTGCTGCGCTTGCGCAAGGGGAAATCCACCGGCAAGCTCTCGCGGGCGCACGAGGTGGTTGAGCAGGCCAACGGGCTCATCACGATCTCGGGCGGGAAGCTGACATCGTATCGCGCCATGGCGCAGGATGTGGTGGACCATATTGACCGGCACGAGGACCGCAAGGCGGACTGCCAGACGGCGGATTTCCGGCTGTGGGGTGGCGTTGGCTGGCCGGAGGCGCTCGGCGAGGTCTATGCACGTGGCCAGCGCGCCGGTCTCGATGTGGGGATCCTCGAACACCTGGGCCAGGCCCATGGAACCGATGCTCTGCGCGTGCTCAGTCTGGTCGAGGGCGATGCCACCCTGGGGCGGCGGCTCGTGCCAGACCTGCCGTATATCGCGGCGGAGGTCATCCACGCCATGCGGGCGGAGGGCGCACTGACATTGATCGACGTGCTGGCGCGTCGTCTGCATCTCGCGCTAGAGGACACGGCGCACGGCCTGGATGCGCTGGCCACTGTGTCTGCCCTGGTGGCGGGCGAGCTTGGCTGGTCCGAAGGCGACCGCGCGGCCCACGAGCAGCGCTACGCGGCCTGGGTTATCCGCGAGCAGGCGGCCCTCTCGCGCCCCACGCCAGATGAGACGCATCACGCCACGAATGGGAACCCCGCGCCGTAGCTGGCTATCACTTTCGCCCGCGCTGCCGGGAGTACACTGTGCCTGTGCCGGTCCCACTCACCTCTGGAGGATGCCGCAATGCCCACGAGTGATGCCCAACTGCTGACGAAGTCCGCGACCGACCTCGCCGCAATGATACGCTCCGGCGACATCTCGGCCGTCGAGCTCATTGATGCCACGCTTCGCCAGATCGAGGCGAACAGCGATATTAACGCGTTCACTCTGGTGGATGCCGATGGCGCCCGCGAGGCCGCGAGGGCGGTGAAACCCGGCGACGCCCGACCATTCGCCGGGGTGCCTATCGCCATCAAAGAGCTCAACGCCGTCGCGGGCCAGCCCCTGACCATGGGCTCCGACATCCTGGGTGATTATCTCGCCCCCAGTGACATGTACACGATTCGGCGGCTGCGCGAGGCGGGCTTCATTCTCGTTGGGCGCACTTCCGCACCGGAGTTTGGCATCGTGCCGGTGACCGAGCCGCGCCGATTTGGTCCCACACGCAACCCGTGGAACACCGATCGCACACCCGGCGGCTCATCCGGTGGCGCGGCGGCTGCCGTCGCGGCCGGAATGCTGCCGCTAGCCCACGGCAGCGATGGCGCGGGGTCGCTGCGCATTCCGGCCGCCTGTTGCGGGCTGGTGGGCCACAAGGCCAGCCGGGGACGCATCTCCGCTGGCCCTGACGCGGGGGATAGCCCGCTGAGCACGCAGGGCGCGCTGACTCGCACCGTGATGGAATCAGCCTTGCTGCTCGACATCCTCTCAGGCTATGAGCTTGGCGACGCCACCTGGGCGCCTGATCCGGAGGAGCCCTTTGCCGTGACGGCCGGCAAGCCGCCGCGCACGCTGCGCATTGCCTTTACCACCGAGACCCCCATCAGCGGTGTCGAGGTGCATCCGGAGCATGTGCGAGCCGTCGAGGATGCCGCCAAGACGCTAGAGGCACTGGGACACCACGTCGAGCGATTCACTCCGGCCATCTGGAATATGGACCAGCTGATGGAGGCCTTCCTCGCGCTCTATGGGTCCGGCGTCGGCAGCGGCGTCAACTGGGCCGCGGCAGTGACGCAGCGCAGGCCCAGCCCCGAGCTGGTCGAGCCGCTGACCTGGGCGTTTTACCAACATGGCGCGCGTGTCTCCGGCCCTGATCTCATCGCGGCCCAGGTCGGATTGCAAGGGCACTCACGCGCGTTCTTGCAGCTCTTCCGCAGCTTTGACGCCTTCATGACGCCGACGCTCGCGGCGCGACCCATCCCGGTGGGCTCACTCAACACGATGACCGAAGATGGGCTCTCGGAGTTCCGCAAAGCCGTTGCCTTCACGCCCTTTACGGCCGTCTACAATGTCACCGGCCAGCCGGCCATCAGCCTCCCCGTGGGTCAGGGCGCCGATGGTCTCCCCCTCGCCGTGCAGATCGCCGGCAAGCCACTGGCCGACGGCGAGCTCCTGGCGCTAGCGGCGCAGGTCGAGGCGGCGCTTCCCTGGTCGGGACGGCTGCCAGAGCGACTGAGGTAGCGGGTGGCCTCACGGGTGAAGCGCCCGATGCACCGCGACGATCCGCTGCGCCAGCATGGCGAGCTCAGCGGGGGTTAGCGCCTGCTCGGCGTCGGAGAGCGCCGCTTCAGGATGTGGGTGCATCTCGATGAGCAGGCCATCCGCACCGGCGGCGATGGCGGCGAGGCTCAGCGGAGCAACGAGATCGCGGCGGCCGGTCGCGTGGCTGGGGTCCACCAGCAGGGGCAGGTGTGTCAGCTCGCGCAGCAGCGGGACGGCGGCGAGGTCCAGCACGTTGCGCGTGTGCGGGTCGAATCCCCGGATACCGCGCTCACACAGGATGATGTGCCGGTTCCCTTCGAGCATGATGTATTCGGCTGCGAGCAGCCATTCATCAATCGTCGCGGCGAAGCCACGCTTGAGCATGACCGGCGCGCCCGACCGGCCCACCTCGCGCAGCAGCGGGAAGTTCTGCATGTTGCGGCTGCCGACCTGGAGGATATCAGCATATTCGGCCACGGTCGCGACCAGCGCGGGCTCCATGACCTCGGTGACGACCGGCAATCCCTGGGCTTTTCCGGCCGCTGCCAGCAAGCGAAGCCCCTCGACACCCAGCCCTTGGAAGCTATAGGGTGACGTCCGTGGCTTGAAGGCGCCGCCGCGTAAGATGTGCGCGCCTGCGGCCTTTGCCGCGCGGGCGGCCTCCTCGATCTGCGTGGCGTCCTCCACGGCGCAGGGCCCCGCGATGAGGACTGGCTCGCCTGCGCCGATGGTCACCCCACCCACGTGGATGACCGTTGGCTCAGGGTGCAGCGTCCGGCTGGCCAGCGGATAGCGCGTCTCGGCCGGCGTCGTTTGCCCCACGCCGGCATGTGCCCGCTCGACGCGGTCGTGATGTTCTGGGGAGGTGTCTGAGGTCAACACAACATCCATTATCCTGCTGGCTCTCACAACCCGCGCCT
>DASWAC010000473.1:0-5377 GCA_036391335.1 Ktedonobacterales bacterium | reverse complement strand
GGTGTTGAGCAGGCGGTGGCGCATCGAGAGGTCGAGCAGGGTCTCGCTCTGTGCGAGCTGGCGCGATAGCTCGCGCACTCGGCTGCTCAGTCGCGCCGAGCCCAATGCCTGGGTGAGCCGGTCGGCGCGCAGCATCAGGTCATCCAGTCGCGCGGCCATCAGGTCATCGAGTCGCACCGCCCGCTCGGTGAGCTCGGCGGCCAGCACGCCGCTGTCCGGTGAGACGCTCATCGCCGCGGCCGTCGGGGTGGAGGCGCGCCAGTCCGCGACGAAGTCGGCGATGGTGGTGTCGGTCTCGTGGCCCACGCCGCTCACCACCGGAATCACGCTGCGGGCGATGGCGTAGGCGACCTCCGCCTCATTGAACGCCCAGAGCTCCTCCAGCGAGCCACCACCGCGCGCGAGGAGGATCACATCGGCTTCGCCGTGCTCATTGAGCAGGTCGAGCGCTGTGGCGATCTCATGTGCGGCTGTCATTCCCTGCACGCTCGCGGGGGCGATGATCACGCGCGCCAGAGGATTGCGCATGCCCAGCGTCCGCAGGATGTCTTGCAGGGCGGCGGCTCGCAGCGAGGTGACCACGCCAACGGTGCGCGGCAGGTCGGGAATCGGGCGCTTACGCTCAGGCGCAAAGAGACCCTCAGCATAGAGCCGTGCCTTGAGCCGCTCGAATTCCATGTAGAGCTGGCCGATACCCGCCTCACGCACTTCATCCACGTAGAGTTGCAGCGCGCCACGCGACTCGTAATAGCTGACCGACCCGTGGGCCATGACCGCCATGCCCTGCCGCAGGGGGGGCGCACCACGGGCGTGGGTGGCCCACATCACGCAGTGCAGCTCCGCGTTGCCCTCGCGGATGGTGAAATAACGATGGCCCGGGCCGCTGCTGGAATAGTTCCCAACCTCGCCTTGCACCCAGATATCCTGCAGTGCATAGTCTTCAGCCAGCAGGCTCTTCAGATAACTGCTGAAGTCGCTCACGGTGACGACTCGCATGGGCTCCCTCCCTGGGCCGCGACTGCGCGAGCGGCTGGCCTAGCGTCAAGCGCCCCTGCGCGCATGCGGTGGCAGAGCCTGGCCTAGGCGGGCACGCGCTCGATGCGCACGAGCGGCTGGCCAAACTCGACGGCGTCGCCATCGTGCACCAGCACCTCGCGCACCTTGCCCGTGGCGCTTGACTCAACCTCATTGTAGACGTGGAGTGACTCGATGGCCGCGATCACCTGACCTTTGCGCACGGACCCATCCGCCGCGACCAGCGGTTTGGCGCCGCTCTTCATGGCCGAGCGGAAGACCCCCACCATCGGTGAGGTCACCTCAACGACCGAGTCATCATGGGCAGGCTCGGCTTCCGCGACCACGGTGAGATTGCCGACCAGGTCAACGACTTCACTGCCAGCAACCTCACCCAGCGAAACCGGCGCAGGCTTGCGCAGCGTGAGCTTCATCCCGCGGTCATCCTCGATGGAGATCTCGCTGATGTCGGTGCGCTTGAGCAAGCGGATGAGCTTACGAACATCCGCCACGCTGAGGGTGCGGGTTTCAACGGATTCGCGCATGCCATTGGTGCGCGCGGCTCGCTCACGTGCCATGGGGATCACTCCTCTCGCTGCGGCCGTTTCCACGCTACACGCGCTCCACATAGGTGCCGCCGTCAGTCTTTACACGGATCCTGTCGCCCGTGGTCACGAAGAGCGGCACCTGCACCGTGAGTCCAGTCTCGACCGTGGCGGGCTTGGTGCCGCCGGTGGCGGTGTCGCCCTTGAAGCCTGGCTCGGTGTACGTCACCGCAAGATCAACGGTGTCGGGAAGCTCGACGCTAATCGGCTCATCCTTATACGACACGATCTCGAGCTGCATGCCATCCATCAGATAGCTGCGCGCATTCCCGAGCTGCTCGCCCGTGAGCTGGATCGTGTCGTATGTCTCGTTATCCATGAAGTAGTAGATGTCGCCATCATTGTACGAATACTGGACGGGCCGGCGGTCCAAAAAGGCACGGGTAAACTTTTCGCCTGCGTCAAATGTCTTCTCGAAGAGAGCGCCACTGCGCAGGTTGCGCAGCTTGATGCGCACGATGGCGCCACCACGGCCCATCTTGATGTGCTGCCAGTCAACGATCGTATAGAGCTGGCCGTCCATCTCCAACGATACGCCCTTCTTGAGGTCACCAGTCGAGATCATCCCTTATGCTCCTTCTTATGCTATCTCGGATCGTGTGTTGGTCCACGTTACCGGCGCACAGAGTGCGCACGCTCAGCAATGGACTCATCGCTCCGGCGCCAGGAATCGTCGCTCGAGACGTATCCTGCCGCGCCGGTGTCATCTGTCGTGAGAATAGGGCTTTCCAGCATTCCATCATATCATGCCCGCCAAGCGGAGCGGCTAAGCGTCTGGCCCCGCCAGCAGCGCCTCGACTGCCAGCACATAGCCACGCCAGCCAAGGCCTGTGATCTGGCCATGGCACACCGGGGCAATGATCGAAGCATGCCGGAATGGCTCGCGGGCGTAGATGTTCGAGAGGTGGACCTCGATGCACGGCGCGCTCAGCCACGCGATGGAGTCGCGCAGCGCGATGCTGGTGTGCGAGAGCCCCGCGGCATTGATCACCACGCCGGTCACATCACGCGTCTCGGATTGCAGCCAGTCAACGAGCTGTCCCTCGTGGTTGGATTGCAGGGCTGCCAGCTCGCCGCCCAGCGCCTCAGCTCGCGCTCGCGCCCGCGCCACGATTTCGTCGAGCGTCGTCGTGCCATAGATCTCCGGCTGGCGATTGCCCAGCAGGTTCAGATTGGGACCGTTCAGCAGCAGGATCTTGCCTGCCGAGGCCCCCGCGCGTGGCGCCATATGATTCGCTCTCCCTGTCGCGTCTCGCTTACGATGCAGTCACCCCTGGTCGGACGCGCGGGAGGGAGGCTCCACGTCGATCGCGCCCAGCTCGCGCAGGACGGCGCGCACGTCCGCCTCGACGATGCCGGTGGTCACGCGGCCCCGGCCGATCTCGTCGAGCAGCGCCCAGCGCACCTCACCCGCGGCGATCTTCTTGTCGTGGCGCATAGCGGCCAGCATGCCAGCCACCGGTGGCGCGTGCCCACGGAAGTCCATCGGCAGGCCGGTGCGCCGAATGAGCGCCTGGACCCGCTCGGCCACCGCGACCGGCGTGATGCCAGCCCGAACACCCAGCAGCAGCTCGGCGCACATTCCCGCGGCGACGGCCTCGCCGTGCAGCCAGGTGTCATAGCCGGTGGCCGTCTCGATGGCGTGGCCGATGGTGTGGCCGAAGTTCAGCAGCAGGCGCTCACCGGTCTCACGTTCATCGCGCTCGACGATCTCGGCCTTCAGGTCCACCGCAGTGGCGATGACGTGCCCGCTCGGTGTGGGATCGGCTTCTAGCTCGGCGAAGAAGTTGGCATCTTTGACGGCGGCAATCTTGATGACCTCGGCCATTCCCTCAGCGATGAGCCGCTCATCCAGAGTGAGCAGCATATTTGGGTCTATGACCACGAGCTCCGCGGGATAGAACGCGCCGAGCAGGTTCTTCCCGGCGGGCAGATTCACCGCGACCTTCCCGCCAATGGCGGCATCCACCATGGCCAGTAGGCTTGCCGGCACGAGGACGAGACGCATGCCCCGCCGGTAGGTCGCGGCCACGAAGCCCGTGAGGTCGGTGATCATGCCGCCGCCCAGCGCCAGCAGCACGTCGCCACGCTCGGCATGCGCGTCCGCCAGCCAGTCGGTGAGGCTCGCCCACCTCTCACGCGTCTTGCTGGCCTCTCCTGCGGGCACAGTCCGCATCTTCACGTCGAATCCGGCGCTGCGCAGGCGCGAGAGCAATGAGTCACCGTAGAGGCGCGCCACGAGCTCATCGCTCACTACAAAGACACGGGCGGCGGAGGCCAGCGTTTTCACACGGTCGGGGAGATCCCCGAGGGCGCCGTCCGCGACGATGATCAGGTGTCTCCCCAGGCTGCTGCGAATGTGCCGGCGCAGGCCGACCGGCGCCCCCATGGCCGGCAGGCGGCCAGCCGCGACGAGCCCGCCGATGAGCCGGGCCGTGCCCTGCTCTGGCGTGAGCCTTGAGGTATCCACCACATCATCCGCGTCGCCATAGGCCGTGGCGCGACGCGCCATGAGCGCACGCAGGCGCTGCGCGGGGTCCTCTGCCATCAGCAGTGGGCGCGTGGCCAGCCCGTCGAGACCGAGACGCTCGATCGCCACCGCGGGATCAACGGTCAGCGTGGCCAGCCAGCCGGTCGACCGCATGCGCAGGCGATTCGCCTCGCGCTCTACGAGGCCGCCGCCCGTCGCGATGACCATGAGCTCCATGCTGCTCAGCCGGACGAGCGCCTTGGACTCGCGATCACGAAAAGCGTCCTCACCCTGCGTGGCGAAGAGGCTGGGCACGCTCTGCCCGGCTTCCTCGGCGATCATCTCGTCGGTGTCGAGAAAGCCCCAGCCAAGGTGGGCGGCGAGCAGCCGGCCGGTCGTCGTTTTTCCGGCCCCGGACGGTCCTGTGATGTAGATGCGGGTCACGTGTGACATGGTGGGATTGTACCATGCCTCGCGGGGAAATCTGCCCGCACAATAGCAGAGGGGCAATCCCGCCGCCATCGCCGCGATTGCCCTTCCGCATGCTCTTCGATTGTGTGGTGGAGCTGAGCCCTTACGCGTCGTAGTAGAGCGCAAACTCCAGCGGGGCTGGACGCAGCCGCACCTCGGCAGCTTGCTCACGCTTCAGCTCGACGTAGCGCTCCAGCAGATCGCTAGTGAACACATTGCCCTCCAGCAGGAAGCCGTGGTCGTTTTCCAGCGCGGTCAGCGCGTCATCGAGCGAGCCAGGCACCGACTTGATGTGCTTCTTCTCGGAAGCGGGCATCTCATAGATATTCTGGTCGATCGGGCCGAAGCCATGCTTCTCGGGGAGAATCTCGCGGTTGATGCCGTCGAGGCCCGCCATGAGCAGGGCGGAGAAGGTGAGATAGGGATTGCAGGTGGGGTCCGGCGGGCGGAATTCGACCCGCTTGGCGTGCGGCTTCTCGGAATACATCGGGATGCGCACGGCGGCGGAGCGGTTGCGCTGCGAGAAGGCGAGGTTGACAGGCGCCTCGTAGCCGGGCACCAGGCGGCGGTAGCTATTCGTGGTGGGCGCGGCGAAGGCCAACACGGCCGGCGCGTGGGTCAGCAGCCCACCGATGAACATGCGCGCCATCTCAGAGAGCCCCGCATAGCCTGCCGGGTCAGCGAAGAGCGGTGTGCCATCCTTCCACAGGCTCATGTGCACGTGCATGCCGGAGCCATTGTCGCCAAAGATCGGCTTCGGCATGAAGGTGGCTGTCTTGCCTGCGCGGCGGGCGACATTCTTCACGATGTATTTGTA
>DASWAC010000472.1:0-1532 GCA_036391335.1 Ktedonobacterales bacterium | reverse complement strand
GCGTGGCTGGGCGTCGTCCCATTCCTCATGAGCGGGGTGCGCCCGCGTGGCCTGCCGAGTGTGCCGTGGCTCTCCGCGTTTCCCGAGCTCAACGTGCGCACCTATGTCACCACAGGCGGAAAGCCCGGCGTGTGGTTCTTCAGCCTCGACGCGGGGAATCCCGTCGCTGTGCGTCTGGCGCGTGGCCTCTTCCACCTGCCCTATCTCGATGCGCACTTCACGCTGGCCTGGCACGCCGAGACGATGGGCTATCGCAGCCGCAGGACCCACCACGGCTCCCCGCACGCCGCGCTCGATGTCAGCTATGGCCCGGCCGGCCCCCTCACCCTGGCGCCCTCTGGCAGCCTCGACGCCTTTCTCACCGAGCGCTATTGCCTCTACAGCGCCGATGGCCATGGTCGGCTCTATCGCGGCGAGATCCACCATCCCCGCTGGCCGCTGCGTCCGGCGCACTGCGAGCTGCGCGCGAACACCATGGCGAGTGCGGCGGGCATTGCCCTCCCAGATCAGGCGCCCCTGGTCCACTATGCTGAGCGACTGGATGTGTTGGTCTGGCCACTTCGACCAGTCTAAGGACTAGTGGTGAGTGTGATCTCTCCGGCCTACGATATGTCTTGGGAGCGAGCTGTGACCAGCGCGGATTTGCCGGTCAGAGCTCCCCACAGGAGGTCAAGAGATGTCACGCGCACAGAGCGACTTTGATGCGAGCCTGCCACGTGTGGTGATCGTGGGGGCAGGCTTTGGTGGGCTAAAGGCGGCCAGGGCGCTGCATGACGCGCCCGTGCGGGTGACGATCATCGATCGAGGCAATGCCCATGTCTTCCAGCCGCTCCTCTATCAAGTGGCCACCGCCGACCTCTCGCCTGCCGATATCAGTGCGCCGATTCGTGGCATCGTGCGGCATCAGAAGAACGCCGAAGTGCTGATGGCTGAGGTCACTTCGATCGATACCACGGCGCGGGTCGTGCTGGCTGACGATAAGCTCAACGGTCGGTCGCAGCGCATCCCATACGATTACCTCATTCTGGCGACGGGAGCCGGCCTGAGCTATTTCGGTCATGACGACTGGGTCAAAGATGCCCCCGGCCTCAAAGATCTGACCGACGCCACCAGCATCCGCCGGCGCGTGCTGACCGGATTCGAGGCCGCCGAGATGGAGCCAGAGCCAGAGCGCCGTGCGGCACAGATGACCTTCGTGCTGGTGGGTGGCGGGCCTACCGGAGTCGAGCTGGCCGGAGCCATCGCCGACCTGAGCCACCGCGCGCTGGCGCGGGACTTCCGGCACATTGACCCCACTGAGGCCCGCATCATCCTCGTGGAGGCCGGCCCTCGCCTGCTGAGCGCCTTCCCTGAGTCGCTGGCCACGGCGGCCACCCGCGAATTGGAGCGCCTGGGCGTCGAGGTGCGCACAGGGCAAGCCGTCGAGCGTGTCACGGATGATGGCGTGGTGGTCGCGGGCGAGCATATCGCGGCCCACACGGTCGTCTGGGCGGCTGGGGTGACTGCCTCGCCGGCAGGGCGCTGGCTGGGCG
>DASWAC010000471.1:0-7292 GCA_036391335.1 Ktedonobacterales bacterium | reverse complement strand
TGGGGCCACCATGCGCGGTCACCAGCCCCGCCGCGATCAGCGCCGCCGCCGAGGGCACATCGCCGGGCGCGATCCACTCGCCGGGACGGTAGGCCTGGTCACCGGGCACGCGCAGGCGTCGCCGGTCTGGGGCGGCGTCCACCTGGATGCCCGCCTCGGCCTGCACGCGCAGCGTGGCCGCGATGAAGCCGCCTGATCGCGCCTCACCCAGCACCTGGATGTCGAGCCCATCGGCCAGGAGTGGCGCGAGGAAGAGGAGCGCGCTGACAAATTGCGAGCTGCTCGCGCCTGAGACGCTGACCGCGCCACCGCGTGGGGGCCCGCCGCGCAGCGTGATCGGCAGGCGCCCGCCGGGCTCGCTGGCCTCGCAGGTCACGCCGAGGGCGCGCAGCGCGTCGAGCAGATCGGCGTTGGGGCGCTGACCCAGCGAGTCGGGATGGTCCGTCGCGAAGCTCACCTGAGGGAGCAGCGCGCCGATGCCCAGCAGCAGCCGCAGCACCGCGCCCGCGTTGCCCATCTGCAGCGGCCCCACGGGTGTCGCGGGCCGGCCGCCACAGCCGGTGATGCGAAGGCAGTCGCGCTCAATGGTGACGATCCCACCCAGGGCTCGCATGGCGTCCACGAGCACGGCGGTGTCGTCACTGATGGCTGGGTGGCGCAGCACGCTCTCTCCGGAGGCCAGCAGCGCCGCCAGAGCGTAGCGCAGCGTGTAATATTTCGAGCCGGGCAGCGCGAGCCTCACGGGAGCGGCGCTCGGCGGACCGGCCGAGACGCGCACCCGCCGCGGAACCCGAGCCAGGGTGTCTGCGTATTCCATATGGCGCCTCAATGCAGTGGGTTGTCTGGCGCGATCTGTGTTTGTTTGCGCCCGCTGATGATATACTACCCCTTGTGTGCCCCGTGTCTGGTGCGTACCTGGCACGGGGTCTCTCGTGTGATTCGCCCTGGTGGAATGGATGGAGCCAATACCTATGACACAAGATGCAAAGCCCGGAATGACCAGGCGCGACGATATCCGGAACGTGGCCATTATCGCGCACGTTGACCATGGTAAGACGACGCTGGTGGACGGCCTGCTGAAGCAGAGTCACCTCTTCCGCGAGAACCAGCAGGTTGGCGAGCTCATCATGGATTCCAATGAGCTCGAGCGTGAGCGTGGCATCACGATTCTCGCCAAGAATACCGCCGTCACCTATCGGGGTGTGAAGATCAACATCATCGACACCCCCGGCCATGCCGACTTCGGCGGCGAGGTCGAGCGCGTGCTGAACATGGCGGATGGCTGCCTGCTGCTGGTGGACGCCGTCGAGGGGCCAATGCCGCAGACGCGCTTTGTGCTGAAGAAGGCGCTGGAGCTGGGCCTCAAGCCAATTCTCGTCATCAATAAGATTGACCGGCGCGATGCGCGGGTGGAGCAAGTGTTCTCGTGGACCCAGGACCTCTTCCTGGAGCTAGCCACGCGTGACGATCAGCTCGACTTCCCCGTGCTCTATACCATCGCGCGCGAGGGCATCGCCCGCATCCACGTTGACGACACCAACACCGATATGGTTCCCCTCTTCGAGACCATTCTCAGCGCGGTGCCCGCGCCTGAGGTGGATGTCGAGGCACCCTTCCAGATGCTGGTGACCACCCTCGACTTCGACGATTACAAGGGCCGCTATGCGATTGGCCGTATCACGCGTGGGAAGGTGCGCCCCGCGATGAGCGTGGTGCGCATCGCTCGCGATGGCGCCCAGACTCGCTATCGCACTGGTCTCGTCTTCACCTATTCAGGCCTGGGCCGCATCGAGCTGGAGGAAGCGTGGGCGGGCGACATCGTGGCCATCACGGGCATCAGCGACGTGAATATCAGTGAGACACTGGCCGATGCCGATGCGCCCGAGGCGTTGCCGGTGATCGAGATCGAGCCGCCGACCCTGAAGATGACGTTTGGCGTGAATACGAGTCCGTTCGCGGGTCGCGAGGGGAAGTTCAGCACCTCGCGCCAGATCAGGGCGCGCCTGCGGCGTGAGCTGGAGACGAACGTGAGCCTGCGCGTGGAGGACGGCGCCAGCGCTGACGAGTTCATCGTGTCGGGCCGTGGCGAGCTGCACCTGGCGATCCTCATCGAGACGATGCGGCGCGAGGGCTATGAGATGCAGGTCTCGCGTCCTGAGGTGATCACGCATGAGGAGGACGGGAAGACGGTCGAGCCGATCGAGCGCCTAGTCATCGACACGCGTGAGGAGTATATCGGCGCGGTCAGTGAGAATCTCGCGGGGCGTAAGGCTCGCCTGGCCAACATGCACTATGATGGCGCGGGCAACGTACGCTTGGAATATGAGATCCCCACGCGCGGCCTCATCGGCTTCCGCAACGCATTCATGACGCTCACGCGCGGCAATGGCGCGATGTCGAGCCTGCTGGTGGGCTACGAGCCGTGGGCCGGCGCCATCGGCACGGCGCGCAATGGCGCACTGCTGGCCTCCGAGAGTGGGACGGCGCTGACCTATGGCCTCAATAACGCGCAGGCGCGCGGCCAGACCTTCATAGAGCCTGGCACACCAGTCTATGAGGGGATGATCGTCGGCCTGAACCAGCGTCCTGATGACCTGGTGGTCAACATCTGCAAGGAGAAGAAGGCCACCAACGTGCGCTCCAGCACGTCGGACATCGCGGTGAAGCTCACCCCCGCGGTGAAGCTGAGCCTGGAGCAGTCGCTCGACTTCATCAACTCTGATGAGCTGGTCGAGGTCACCCCGCAGAACATCCGACTGCGCAAGCGGCTGCTGACTCAGCACGAGCGCGCCCGCTCCCGCGAGTATGAGCCGTCTGGCGCGCGCTAGCGACAGCCGCCCCCACTCAGATGCTTCTCGCGGCCTCACTGGCGGTCGCTGCCACCTCATCCTCCGCCGCGCTGACCTCGGCGGAGGTCGCGCCGAGGCGCCGAGCCAGCACCACGGCCACGCCGCAGGCGCCCGCCGCGAAGACGGCGCCCACCGCAAAGGGCACCCGCAGCCCGAAGGCGACCAGACCCGCTCCGACGAAGGGGCCGAGGAACCAGGAAAGCTGTGAGGGGAGCAGCGAGAAATTGAGCACGCTGGCGCGGCGATCACGGGGCGTCAGCGTGGCGAGCAGCGCGAGGATGGTCGTCGGGACGCCGCTCAGAAAGAGGCCGTTGACGACGATGGCCGCTTGCGCCGTCAGCAGCGTGCCGGCGACCGACGCGACGGCGAGATAGACGGTGACCATGGCAAGGCACACCGGGAGGATGCGCCAGCGACCGACGAGGTCGCCCAGCCGGCCCCAGATGGGCGTCGCGAGGGCCATCGCCACCCCCGCGAGGGTGAGGCTCGTGCCGATCATGGTGGGGACGAGATCAAGATGCGCGCCGGGCTCGCCGAGGTAGAGCTTCGTCAGCAGGAGTGGGACGAACGGCTGGGCCAGTGCGCCGCCAAACATGGCGAGGAAGTAGAGGATAAAGAGGCGCGAGACCACTGGCGAGGTCACGATATCGCTGGCGGCCTGGCGGATCATCATGCCTGCCGAGCGCGTGACCTGGGCGATGCGCGGCTCATCGCGCAGCAGCAGCGTGAGGAGCAGCCCAATCGCGAGCGAGGCGACGCCATCCACCACGAGCAGGGTGCGCACGCCGTAATGCTGGGTGATGAGGCCGCCCAGATAGGGTCCGACAGACGAGCCGATGGGAAATCCTGCGCTCGCCAGACCTACCGCAAACCCTAGCCGTTTGCGGGGAGTCACATCTGCCAGCAGTGCCAGCATGACGCCCGTGTTGCCCAGGACGAAGCCGCTGAGGAACCGTGCCAGCGCCAGTGCCCAGACGTTGGGACTCAGCCCCGCCAGGGTGAGGATGAGCGCCTCGACATACGCGCTGCGGACGATGATCAGCTTCCGTGAAAACTTCTCTGCCCACACTCCCCAAAAAGGGAGTAGCGGCAGCCCGATGACGAAGCCAAGCGCCGAGAGAATTCCTGTCCAGGTGCCGACCTGATCGGGGCTGACATGGAGCTGCCCCAGGAAGAGTGGTGTGAAGGCGCCCAGGTGCCCGAACGATTGCGACTCGACGATGCCCGCCAGCAGAAAGAGCGCGAGCAGCAGCCGCCAGTCGTTGCGATGCTGTGTGGTCTCGTCCGTCGTCACCATGGTCCCCAGCCTCTTCCACGTGTCGTTCTCGGGCCTTCCGGTAAGTGTAGCAAAGCGGGCCATCTGGAGACCGCCGCGACGGCCTAATGTCCGGGTGCGTAAATATTGATCCCGTCCATTCGTGTAAAACAAGAGAACATCACTCACCACGACGGCATGGCAGAGGCGCCTGAGCGCCGAAGATGTGTGATTTGGATAACACATCGCTTGCCCCGCATGGGTTATACTTGCTTTAGGTTCACCATTGGGAGGCACGGATGCACGAACAGATCCTCGACCCATCCGCAGCCGCGCACATCAATCAGCTCATTGCCGAGTATGGCGGGTTCGCCGGCCTGGCGCTACTGGCGCTTGGCTTGCTCTGCCTGGCCGTGGGCTTGCTCAATGTCCGCCATTTGCGGCGAGTCATCGGCACCCTCATCTTCATACTGCTGACCACCGCCATCTGCGGCCTGGCGCTCTACCTTAGCCTTGGGCGTGTCCAGGCGAGCTCGCGATCGCTGGCGGACTATGGATTCATCGCCGCGCACTTCATCGTGATCGGCCTGCTCACCGCGGTGGTCGCGGCGCCGCTGATCAGCCTGGGTCGTGTCTGGCGGCCGGATAACGGGCGCAGCGGGGTGGGCTGGTGGCTCAGCCGGTTTGCCTGGGGCTACTTCACCGTCTTCGTCGTCGCTCCCTTTGTCGGCGCGGCTGTCGAATACCTGCTGGCGCTGCACCCGGACATGCACTTCGCCCCGCAAGGCTCAGGCCTCTTCATCATCGGCGAGGTCTTTGGCGCGCTCACCGGCTGGTTTGTCATCGGACCACTGATGGGCTTGCTCAACATCGTCCGCGTGCCCATGCAACGCGCGCTCGACGGCTTGGCTGGCAATCGCATGGCTGCGGCCGGCACCGTCTTTACCGTGATGGGGTTCTTCGTCCTCACCGTGCTCGCGCCATTCGGCCAGCACCTCCATCCCTCGCTGGTGCTCCGCTAACGGACTTCCGCTTTTTCGTGCGCGCGGTGTCTCTCTCATTCGGGAGGCGAGAGCGCCATGATTGCGAAGCAAGCGACACCACGCGAGGCTGAGGTCGCAGCGCGCTGGGCGCGAGGCGACTGGCGCGGCCAGTGGATCGAGACCCTCACGGGCCAGGCCTGGCGTGTCATCTTCGAGGGTCGTCGCGGCGGGCCCGCCGGTCCTGACTTTCACGACGCGGTGCTGGCCGGGCCTGATGGCCGTCAGGTGTGCGGCGATATCGAGCTTCACCTGCGCGCTACCGGCTGGGAAGCCCATGGCCACCATCTCGATGCGCGCTATGATGGCGTCATCCTGCATCTGGTGTGCCGGCCCGGCACGTCTCAGAACGCCACTCCGCTGCATAGTGGCGGCTTCACGCCGCTGGCGGTGTTGCCCGCGCCCATGTGTCGCCCCGGCCATGGCTGGCCATGCTCGCCCCTGGCCGAGCGGCGCGATCGGCTCGCCATGCGAGCGCTTCTGCTGTGGGCCGGCCTGATGCGCCTCCATGAGCATGCCGCCCGATTCGTGGTGCCCCCGGGCATGCCACTGCGCCTGCCGCCTGGCTGGTCGCCGACCAGTGTAGCGCTCTGGCTGGCGCTGGCCGAGGGCCTGGGCTATGGTCGCGACCGCGCGCTCATGCGTCGTATCGGTGAGTCTCTGCTCACGGCCGCGAGCCTGCCAGACACACCGCGCGGGGTGGATGCTCAACGCGCGAGCGGCCTGGTGACGTGGCGTGCCCGCTGGGCAACGGAGGGGCCGTGGCCCGCGCTGCGCGACACCTTGCTGACGGAGTCTGAGCCGGCCACGGCGGGCCGGAGGCTCATCGCAGCGCTGACCCTGCCAGGCCGCGTCTCCGCGAGCCGCGCGGGCATCCTGGTGGCCAATGTCGTCCTGCCTTGCGCGCTGAGTGTGCCTGCGCTGGCCAATCGCGCCGAGGCGATCTATCTCACGCTGCCGGGCCTCCCGGCGAATTCACTCACCCGCGAGATGGCGCGCACCTTGGGCCTGCGCCGCATGCCGGCAGGCGCCGCCGCGCAACAGGGCTTGCAGCACCTGTGGGCGCACTGGTGCCAGACAAAGCGCTGCGAGACTTGCCCGTGCAGCTGCGTAAGACTGGCAGGGAAAATCACGCCCTCTTTGGCGCGCTCTTCCTGAAAAGGAGGATCGCGGGGCCTGGACAATCAGTATGCATCTCGCGTAGCTGACACCTGATTGTCAGCCCCTTCACTCTTTTGGCGTACAGGTGTCAATGGCGCTCGGCACAATCGTGCCTAGCTCTTCATTGGTGAGCCGCGCGTGAACGAGTCCATTTCCAATCTCATAGTCTTTCGATTGGACTCCAAGAGAGATCTTTCTTAGTCAGCGGAACCAGTGCCCACGCGTGCCGAGGTGCTGGATTTTCCGGCTTTACTTCCCTTCCCTCGCTCCTCCGCCACGACCGGGGTCAAGTAACGCAGAAAGACCGTTTCCATTTCCTCAAATATCTCATCCAGGGTAAGTTCACTGGACTGGTGAGCGAAGGTCAGTATCCCTTTCATGATGAACATGCACATGAGACTATGCTTACGACGCTCCTTCGCGCTAAAACTGGGATAGGTCAGCGCCAGCGCCGCATCGGTACGCGCCTGGAATGCCTCATCCATCGTCCGGATGGTCTCTTCAACAAACGCTGATCCTGTGGGATGTGAGAAGATCGCTTGAAAGTCGCGGTTATCACGAATGAATGCCTTCAGTGGATCGAGGATGATTTTGATATTCTGTTCGAGCGTCATCGCGGGAAATGACTCCACATCCATGCCAGCGAAGACAATGCTGGCGTGCGCAACGTAGCGTTCCACCAGCGCCTTCAGGATATCCTCTTTATTGGTAAAGAACTGATAGAGCGAACCGACGGCGGTGTCGGCTTGCGCGGCAATCTGAACCATTGTTGTGTTGGTATAGCCCGCTTGTGCGAACAGCTCGGATGCAGCATTCAAGATCGCATCGATACGCCTTTGCCCGCGTTTTTGTCTCGGCTTGGTCCGTGAAGATCCACTGTACATATTTTCCACCCTATTGACTCACCGTAATTCTACTCGATATCATCAAACATGAATACGAATTCGTATTCATGTTTGATGATATCGAGTAGAATTACGGTGAGTC
>DASWAC010000470.1:0-3580 GCA_036391335.1 Ktedonobacterales bacterium | reverse complement strand
CATGAAGTGGGATGAGCTGGGCAAAAGTGAGACGGCTCACTATAGTCGTGACTTGCTCGCCATGAACGTGCTGGCGCCATCGCGCTATGTGAAGGCAAGCGACTATACCCACAGCATGTTCATCATCATCGAGGCGCTGCTAGCCAAGGATCTGGCCTATGTGCACGATGGCTGGGTCTATTACAGCGTGCGCAGCGACCGCGACTTTGGGAAGCTCGCCGAGGCAGGCGGCTATGAGGGGTATGCCAGCTGGCTCGCCACCGCGAATGAGCGGGGGAACAATCCGCATGATGCCCGCAAGCGCGATCCGCTCGATTTCGTGCTCTGGCAGGGTCAGGCACCCGGTGAGCCGGCCTGGGACAGCCCATGGGGCCGTGGACGCCCTGGCTGGCACATTGAGTGTAGTGCCATGGCGACGGCGCTGCTCGGCCCGCGCATCGACATCCACGGGGGTGGCGGCGACCTCATCTTTCCGCATCATACCTGTGAGATCGCCCAGTCAGAGCACGCCACCAATGAGCGCCCGTTCGTGGGCCACTGGATGCACTGCGCCATGGTCTATCAGGATGGCCAGAAGATGAGCAAATCGCTGGGCAATCTCACCCTGATCTCGAACCTGCTCAGGTCATACTCAGCCGATGCCATTCGCATCATGCTGCTGGGGCATCACTATCGCTCGGTCTGGGAATATCATCCCGACGACATGCGTGCCTCCAGCGAATTTGCCGCCGAGCTCGCCGCCGCCACTCGTGAGGCGAGCGATGCGGAGCCCTCAGGCTCAGCGCGCGCTGCGTTTATCTCCGCCATGGAGAACGACCTCGACGTCCCTGCCGCGCTAGAGGTGCTCCGGGCACTACTAGGCAGGGCCCATGAGAGCCCCGCCGAAGCCGCGGAGCTGCGTGCGCTCGCCGCCGTGCTGGGATTGACCCTCGGCGGTCAGCCCGACGCGACGCCGTGGCCCTCCCCTTGGAGCTAGACTTCCAGCGACGATCCTCCCTGCTGGCCAACGACATAGCTCAGGAAGTTCAACGCGACGGCGCCGATGAGCGCGAGCATGGCACACACGAAGTACGAGCCGAGGAACATCGAGATGGCATCCAGGCTCGGCTTGTTCGCGGCGATGAAATAGACCACTCCCAGAGCGCCCACCACGGTGCCAATCAGCGCGCCCAGCCACGAGAGCCAGCGATTGCGACGCGGCGTCATGAGGATGACCATGCCAAGTGAGGAGATGAGGGCAAGAATCGCGGCGATGATGAGCAGAATCGTGGTAGTTTGGTCTAGGGAATCCATGTGGCCTCCGGATAAGAGTGAGACGCCGGTCGGTCGCTGACCGGCAGGAGACGAATGCGCGAGTCCTCGCTGTGATGGGTGAGCAGAGTACCATGCACTCATTCAGTGTAGCGTGAAATCTCAGGCGGCGCTACTCTGCGCGACGCTCATGTGCCAAGGTGGCCACGATGATAGAGTAGATAGAGCAGCATTGCCTCACGATAGTCGCTGACCGTGGCACGGCCCACTGAGATGACCCGCGCGCACAGCGCGAAGATCGCCTCGGCAATTCGCAAGCCAGCCTCATCCACCAGCCGTGAGGCGCGCAGCACATCCAGCGTGCGAATAGGATCGCCGCCGGGGTCTCTGAGCCCATAGCTGATGCATGCCCGCTTGATGTAGGTCTCCAGCTGGAGGCGGAGCTGGTGGAAGATCTGCAAGTCATCACCGGCTCCATAGGGAAGCGGCACGTCGTGCCCCGGAGCCGGCATGGCAGCCAGCTGCTGTGTCGCATCGGTGTTTGATTCCACCAATAGTGAGCGATAGAGCTGCATGAGGTCTGGATCGGGCTTCGGCGGGCTTGGCGCGGCGCCTTTGCCCAGCACCTGTGGCGGGACAGTGACTGTGCCGCCAGACTGTGCGCCGCTGCCCAGCGACATGAAGACCGAGCGCAGTGATGACGCGGGCGCGGGCGCCTGCGGACGGGCGGGCGGCTTCTCTTTGCGCAGACGCTCACCGAGCATCGCCACCATCTCGCCAACGCGGTCGTGTGCGATTTCACGGGCCCGCGCATGCCGGTCACCCTGGAAGACGAGGCTCCGCTCGATCCACTCGTGGATCACCTCACTGACGAAGAGGGTGATATCCGCGTCACTCGACAGCGCCTGAGGGCTCGCCGGCATGGAGCGCACGTAGTCGTCAACTGCCTCTCGCGTCGCGTCGTCCGTGCGATGGGGCGACAGGCGCGTGCCCGGACGCTCGAAGCTCTGGGCCTGTGCGCAATAGTCCGCGATGAAGCGCGCAAGCTCGGTCTGCAGCCGGCCAGCGTCACGTGCGAGCGTCCATGCCGACACGGCACACCTCCCCTGAGAACACATTTGTTCCTAAGTGTAGCATGTGAGCTCACCATAGTCCTCCCGGCGGCCAGCGCGGAAGAATTGACGCCACTGCTTATAATTCGATGGGGCACGCTGAGGCCCAGGCACCGCCGTGATTTCAAACGGTACGACGTCGCAAAGGAGCGAGCCACGTGGCAGTGATGATCAACGACGAAGAGCAGATGATGATCGAGACGGTGCGCCAGCTCGCCCAGGAAAAAGTCGCGCCGCGCGCCGCTGAGATAGATGCGGCGGGTGAGTTCCCCTGGGATATGAAAGAGCTACTGGCCCAGCAGGGCATCCTCGGCATGCCCTTTCCCGAGGCTCTCGGCGGGCTGGGCACCAGCGAGCTGAGCATCCTCATGGCCATCGAGGAGCTGTCGCGAGCGTGCGCCACGACGGCGCTCATCCTCTGCGTGCAGCAGCTGGGCGCGCTGCCGATCTTGCTGGCGGGGAACGATGAGCAAAAGACGCGCTTCATTCCCCGGCTGGCCAGCGGCGAGTGGCTGGCGGCCTTTGGCCTGACCGAGCCAGGCTCCGGGTCCGACGCGGGCGCGATGCGCACCAAGGCCGTGCGCAAGGGCGACAGCTACATCCTCAACGGCGTGAAGCACTTCATCACGAATGCGGGCATCGCCCACATCAACACGGTTTTCGCCGTCATGTCTGACGAGGGCGGCACTCGTAACATCAGCGCCTTCGTGGTCGAGGCAGACCGCCCAGGCTTCCGGATGGGCAAGATCGAGCACAAGATGGGCATTCGCGGCTCGCAGACCGGCGAGCTCGTCTTCGAGGATTGCGAGATCCCGGCGAGCAACCTGCTCGGCAATGAAGGCGACGGCTTCCGCATCGCCCTCTCGACCCTTGACCGCACCCGGCCAGGCATTGCGGCGCAGGCACTGGGCATCGCGCAGGGCGCTCTGGACGAAGCGGTGAAATTCGCGAAGCAGCGGGTGCAGTTTGGTAAGCCCATCATCGAGAATCAGGCCATCCAGTTCATGCTGGCTGATATGGATATCAAGGTTGAGGCTGCCCGCCGCTTGGTGTATCATGTGGGGTACCTGATGGATAGCGACGTAAAGCGGTTCAGTCGCGAGTCGGCCATCGCCAAGACCTTTGCATCCGACATGGCGATGGAGGTCACCAATGACGCCATCCAGGTCCTCGGTGGCTATGGGTACATGAAAGAGTTCCCCGTCGAGCGCATGATG
>DASWAC010000469.1:0-4617 GCA_036391335.1 Ktedonobacterales bacterium | reverse complement strand
CATCCGTGGGATGCCCGCGACCGGAGTATAGCATCCGAGCCAGGCGCATAATCCCTTTAGGGGATACGCCAGAGAGGTTTCATGGGTTAAGGGACAGTGACTCAGGAGAGATTGATCCCCGCGTCGGCGCGGCGCAGGCAGCGTGGGCACACCGTCGCTGATGGGTCACGCTCTATCTGGCGCGCCGGCAGGAGACGATCGCAGCGCTCACATTCCCCATAGCGGCCCGAGGCGGCCCGCAGCAGTGCGCGCTGTGTGCGGGCCAGATCGTTACGGAGCATGGCATCGAGCGCCTGCCCGAGCGCCTTTTCACCCGAGGTATCACGACTGGTTGCGACCAGCAGGGCGAAATGCTCGCGATCGAGGCGTGCCAGCCCCTCGGCCAGCACGCGCGGACGTGACGGCATGCTCACACGCAGGGAACCTGACCCAGGTCCCCGTTGGGTGCGGCGTCGTTGCGGCAGCCCTCGTCGTTGACGTCCCAAGATAGCTGAGTCACGCATGTTCCCACCTCGTCTCACAGCGACATTTTGAGGCATGCGGATACACTTTGTGCATCACAACGGACAAATGGGGTCACGGCAACAGTGTACGCTTGCGCACCAGATCGCGCAAGTGGCGAGAGGAGCTCATCAGCATAGAGTGCCGCCATGAAGCCTACCACCGGCTGGTGAGGGTCGCGCGAAGTTTGACGGCCCCGCGGTGCTGCGGCTATACTCAAGGCTGCGTCGCGTCTTGACTCTTACGTGGCGCCCCCATCGAACACTCGAGTTATTCATGGAGCTACGCATGGACAATCGTGACGGCACGAATCAGGATTCTCAGCAGAATGGCACGGCCCAGCCGGGCAGCCTCGAAGAGCAGCTGGCCGCTGCCCGCGCCGAGGCCGAGCAGTATAAAGACAAGTATCTTCGCGAATATGCGGAGCGCGAAAACTTCCGCAAGCGCCAGGAACGGGTCATGATGGACCGTGTACGCTTCGAGAAGCGTACGCTGGTTGAGAAGGTGCTCGATGTCGCCGACAACCTCGAGCGTGCCTTGCGCTTCGAGGATTCCCTCGATCGGGCGGGCCTGCAGCAGACACTACGCATGGTCGTCAACCAAATTGATGATGTCATCCGCACCGAGGGGCTCGAAACTGTGCCGGCCGTAGACAGGCCGTTCGATCCGCGCGTGCATGAGGCCATCGAGATGGTGAGGGGCACCGGTAAACCGGAGGGGACCATCGTCGAGGAAGTGCGCCGGGGCTATGTGCAAGGCGAGGAGACCGTCCGCGCATCTCGTGTGAAGGTTTCCGGCGGGAAATAGCCGTTAGAGGCGGTTGAGCTGCGCGATGGAATACAAAGACTACTACAAGATTCTGGGTGTGCAGAAGAGCGCCTCGCAGGACGATATCAAGAAGGCGTTTCGCAAGCTCGCCCGTAAATTTCATCCCGATGTGAATCCCGGCGACAAGTCCTCTGAGGCGCGCTTCAAAGAGATCAACGAGGCCTATGAGGTCCTCTCAGACCCCACGAAGCGCCGCGACTATGATGAGCTGGGCCCGAACTGGCAAGATCAATTCGCACGCGGGCGGCCTGCCGGGGGCCGCGCTCAGCCTCGCCCTGGCGGCACGACCGGCGGCGCGCCCTACGACTTCGCCGATCCGACCGGCTTCTCGGACTTCTTCGAGGCCCTCTTTGGGAATCAGCGCAATCGCGCTGGGCGCACGGCGCAGCAGCCCACCCAGGCAGGTGTGGCCGGGGCGAATATCGAGCAGCCGGTCGAGATCAGTCTGCGTGAGGCCTTCACCGGAGCCTCGCGTTCTTATACTCTGGAAAGCCAGCAGACATGCCTCACCTGCAACGGAACGGGCATAGTGGGCAATAAGCTCTGCAAGACGTGCGGCGGTCAGGGCACGATCAGCCACACCAGCACCATCGAGGTAAGCATCCCCGCCGGGGTGGACAACGGCTCGAAGGTGCGCATCGCGGGCAAGGGGCAGCCGGGCACACGTGGCGGCGCGGCAGGCGATCTCATTCTGGTGGTCGCGGTGAAGCCGGACCCGCGGTTTGAGCGCAAGGGCGATGATCTGCTCACCGATGTGAGCGTGCCCCTTGCCACGGCTGTGCTTGGCGGCGATGCCGCCGTCTCGCTCCCTGATGGCAAGTCGCTCACGCTCAAGATCCCCGCGGAAACGCAGAACGGGACGGTCTTTCGGCTGGCGGGCAAGGGGATGCCCAACGCGAAGACGAAGCAGCCCGGCAACCTGCTGGCGCGCGTGAAGGTCGAGCTGCCGGTGCGGCTCACCCCGCGCGAGCGTGAGCTCTTTGCCGAGCTCGCTCGCCTGCGCCAGAGCGCATAGCGCCCCAACCCCGTTGTGTTCCGGCGCTGCCCCCGCGTGCGGGCTGCCCCGTGAGCCCCTCCTGGGCACGGCGATCGCGCTGGCGCCCTCGCCGGTCTGTGCAGGCTGGCGCGCACTTAACTCACCACAGGTCAGCCATGCGCAGCCCCCACAGCGCTTCCAGTGTGACATGGACCGCCGCATCAGGCCCATCTTCACTAGACCAGCTGCCATCGTTGTGCTGGGCCTGGATGAGATAAGCGCACAGCGTGCTGATGAGCGATCGCTCGACCCATTCTCCCGCGTCCACGAGCGCGACCAGCGACCATGACAGCGCACCGGCCGAGGTCGCCTCCACCAGCCGTCGCGCCAGAGCCTCTAGCATGGCGTGGGAGCTGGCGTCATGGCGAGTAGCGTGAAGGATGACCGCTGACTGTGCCAGCGTTTGCAGTGGAGCGGCCTCGCGCATGGCTGGCCCCATGAGTGAGGCGAGCGCCCGTGCGGCCCGATCACCCGCGTCTTGCCCAAAATCGAGTTGGCACACCAAATAGCCGCAATTCGCTGTGAGGTAGGCGAGAGCGGCCGGATTCTCACGGGCCAGCCAGGGTGGAAGCCAGCCAGATGGAGGTTCCTCGCGCCATGAGCCGTCGAGTTGTTGCCTGCCACTGAGGAATGTCACGGCCGGCGCGAGCGGCGCGACGTGTGGGAGAACGCCCGCCTGCTTGAGTCGTGCCAGGCGGAAACAGGTGGCGTCGAGCCCACTATAATTCGGAGCCCATGGTGGCGCGAATCCCCCGTCGGATCGCTGGTCTGCCAGTTGGCGGCGGATCTCCTCGTCAGAGGGCGCCTGGCGCATGGTGAGATAAGCTAGCCGGAGCGCGTCGAGTCCTCTGGCGCGGCCTTCGAGCCAGTCCAGCGCCGTGGACGCGTCGAATGGCTCAGCGCGCATGGTCGTCGCTCAGGGGAAGAGTCAGCTCCATCCCGCGCACGGGCGGGGTGAAGCCCAATCCCTCATAGAGTGGGCGGCCCATATCTGACGTGCTCAAGATGACCCGGTGGATGCCTTCCTCCCGAGCCGCGGCGATGAGCCGTCCCATCAGGTGACGCGCGATGCCCTGGCGGCGCGCGTGAGGCGTGACATAGACGCTAGAGATATAGCCGCGCTTCCTGAGTGGCTCGGTCATGATGGGCGGCATCTGCCATATGAGCAGGATGGCGCTGCCGACCGTCTGGCCATCCGCTTCGGCCAGCCAGCCACGCATGGCGCGCCTGCCGATGCCATCACGAATATATGCGCCAAACGTCGCGTAATAGTCCGCGATCTGCTCATCAGTAGGCAACTGCTCAGGGTGCCCTTCTGATTGCATGGCCCAGCGCAGAAGGCCAAAGGTCTCGCCGTCATCGGCCGTCGCTTCACGATAGTGGATGTCCACCACACATCACTCCTGTCGGGGCACGATGAGGCTCGTGCCGGTCATATCTTTGGGCTGCTCGATACCAAGCACTTGCAGAATTGTGGGAGCGACATCGGCGAGGATGCCACCACTGCGCAGGGTCACACCAGGCAGTTGCGGCACGACAAAGTAGAACGGGACGGGGTTCGTCGTGTGCGCTGTGAAGGGCTTCCCGGTGTCATACTCGATGAGCTGCTCGGCGTTCCCATGGTCCGCGGTGATGAGCGCGGCTCCCCCCTTGGCGAGCGCGGCGGCGACCACCCGGCCCACCCCTGTGTCCACCGTCTCGACGGCCTTGATCGTGGCGTCCAGATTGCCCGTGTGCCCGACCATATCGGCGTTGGCATAATTCATCACGATGAACCCATAGTCGCCGCTCTCGATGCGCTTGACGACCTCGTCGGTCAGGGCCGGCGCGCTCATCTCAGGCTTGAGATCATAGGTGGCCACCGTGGGCGAGGGCACCAGTGTGCGATCCTCGCCCGCAAAAGGCTTCTCGCGTCCTCCGTTGAGGAAGAAGGTCACGTGGGCATATTTCTCGGTCTCGGCGGCATGGAATTGCCTGATGCCATGTTCGGAAATGATGCGGGCCAGCGGCATCTCGACGTCATCCGCGGTGAAGGCGACCTCGACAGGCAGCCCGACTTCATACTCTGTCATGGTGACGAAGACGAGGTCAGCGAGCTTCGGTCCCCGGTCGAACTTGCCCTCCGCTCAGATCGTGGGCGCGAGCTGACCAAAGCCTTCGTCCTCGACACGCTGCCACCTCAGGCGGAGGGCAAGTTCGACCGGGGACCGAAGCTCGCTGACCTCGTCTTCGTCACCATGACAGAGTATGAA
>DASWAC010000468.1:0-2408 GCA_036391335.1 Ktedonobacterales bacterium | reverse complement strand
GGTAGGTGGTGAGCAGCTGCTTCACCTCACTGTAGAGACTCGTGACGATCTCTTGCGTCTCCTGGTCGATCAGGTGTGCCGTCTCGTCGCTATAGTCATGGTTCTCGCCGGCGCCACCGCCCGCGAATGGGCTGGCGCGCTCGCTGAACGAGAGCAGGCCGATGCTCTTGCCCATGCCGAAGCGCATGACCATGTTGCGCGCGATAGAGGTCACCTTCTGCAAATCGTTCTCCGCGCCCGTCGTGATGCTGCCGAGCACCACTTCTTCCGCCGCGCGTCCACCCAGCGCATTCTTGATGACATTGAGCAGATACTCCTTCGAGACGTTATATTTGTCGTCTTGCGGGGTATAGCGTGTCACGCCCAGCGCCTGGCCACGCGGCACGATGGTGACCTTAGTCACGGGGTCGGAGTGCGGCGTCAGCAAGCCAACCAGGGCGTGACCGGACTCGTGAATGGCCACGATGCGCAGATCTTCATCGTTGAGCACCAGTGGCCGCTCAGCGCCGATCGTCACGCGGTCTAGCGCGTCGGTGAAGCACTTCATCGTCACGTTATTCAGGTTGCGTCGCGCCGCGAGCAGGGCCGACTCATTGACCAGGTTTGCCAGGTCCGCGCCGACCATGCCAGTGGTCATGCGGGCCACGGCGGTGAGGTCCACATCTGGCGCGATGGGCACGCCGCGGATATGGATCTTGAGGATCTCCAGGCGGCCCTTCCAGTCCGGGCTTTCCACCACCACACGGCGGTCGAAGCGGCCTGGGCGCAGCAGCGCCTGGTCGAGATTGTCGGGCCGGTTCGTCGCGGCGATCACCACGACAGCCTGGCGTGAGTCGAAGCCATCCATCTCGACGAGCAGCTGATTCAGCGTCTGCTCGCGCTCGTCGTTGGTCGTGAGGCTAGTGCCACGCTGGCGGCCCACCGCGTCGATCTCGTCGATGAAGATGATGCTTGGCGCGGCCTTCTTCGCCTGCTCGAAGAGATCACGCACGCGGCTGGCGCCGACGCCGACGAGCACTTCGACGAACTCTGAGCCAGACATCGAGAAGAAGGGGACGCCCGCCTCGCCCGCCACGGCGCGCGCCAGCAAGGTCTTGCCGGTGCCCGGAGGGCCCACGAGCAGCACACCCTTGGGAATCTTGCCGCCCAGCCGCTGGAAGCGCTGGGGGGTGCGCAGGAACTCGACGACTTCCTCCAACTCAGACTTCGCCTCATCCACGCCGGCCACATCGGCAAAGGTCGTGCTGGGGCGATCCTCCATGATCAGCTTGGCGCGGCTGCGGCCAAAGTTGAAGATATTCTGCTGACTCTGGGTCGCACGCCGTGAGATGAAGAACAGCAGCGCAAGCAGCGCGATGATCGGCACGATGTTGAAGAGCACCGTGAGCCAGATATCGTTCGAGCTGGCGGGCTTGCCATCTATGACGACGTTGTGCGCCTTGAGCAGATCCTGCACGGCCGCGTCGTCGTTAAAGGGGTTATAGGTCGTGAAATGTTGGTACGCAGTCGGTTGGCCGTTTGCATTCTTCTGGGTGTAGTCAGACTTGAAATCACCCGAGATATGGCCACCCTGCTCGTAGGTTACCCGCGAGACATTGTCGGCGGTCACCTGGGTCGTGAAGTCCGAGAACTTCAGATCAGCGGTTGGCGAGCCGAAGAGGCTGGCGCCAAAGAGGCCATTGACCAGATTCCAGCCGATGATGAGCACCAACAGCAAAAAGAGGACGCGTGAGATCCACGCAAGCGTGGTATTCCCGCTGTTTCGTGGACGATTCTGCCCACCCTGCCCATTAGGACCACCCACCGGTGGTCGCGCGCCGCCATTATCATTATTGTTACGCAGCGCGTGCAGCACGGCCTCTCGCGCCGCCGTCCACCGGGGACGCGTGGCGCTTTCACGCTCCGGCTGCCGCGTGCCTTCACTCGACATTGTTTCCGCCTGCTTTCACTCGCGAGACCCGCCACACGCGGTGCGCTTCCGATCTCGCGTCGCTCAGGATCCGTTATTCAGCCGACCCCGCTCAGAGTCATGGGGTATTATAGCGCGTTAGCCCGCTCACTCGCCGACCTCGCCGCTATGGTGTCTACTATACGCAGCATCACCCATTTCGGATGGTTTTCCTGGAAGAATGTCTAGGTGGAGAAAGATCTCACCCTCATGCCTGACGCACAGCCACTTGTCGCCGCATCGCCCGCTTTCGCGAGCATCGAGAGTGTCATCGCGGCCCTCGAAGCTCATCGCTATATCGCCGACCGTCCCCTGGCCACGGCGCTCTTCCTCGCGGTGCGCCGCGCCCGCCCGCTGCTGCTCGAAGGCGAGCCCGGCGTGGGCAAGACGGAGGTGGCGCAGGTGCTGGCCGAGATGCTGGGCGCCGAGCTGATTCGCCTGCAATGCTACGAAGGGATTG
>DASWAC010000467.1:0-2145 GCA_036391335.1 Ktedonobacterales bacterium | reverse complement strand
GCGACTGCGGAAGCTATCACGGCTGGGTCGTGGCCCTTCGCACCGATGGCCAGGGCGACCCGCTGACCTATCAGGTGCCCACCTCGCGCGAGGGCGGCATCTGGGCGCCCCCTGGTCCCGTCATAGACGCCAACGGTGATCTCTACGTCTCCGTTGGCAATGGCGAGGCGACCGGCGGAGTGTGGGACCACAGCGACAGCATCCTGCGCCTGACGCCTCAGCTGAAGCTGGCCGATGCCTTCGCGCCTGCCACCTGGGCACAAGAGAACGCCCGCGACCTCGACCTCGGCTCGCTGGGCCCCGTGCTGCTGCCTGGCGGCTGGATGCTGGCGGCGGGCAAGGCAGGCGACGGCTATCTGCTGCGGGCCGGTGCGCTCGGCGGGGTAGGCGGGCAGGCCCAGAAATTCGCCTTATGCCAGGCTTATGGCGGCGCGGCGACCCTTGGCAACCGGGCATATATCCCCTGCACCGAAGGGCTCCGCGAGGTGAGTGTCGGGTCGGGTCCGCCGGTCACGCTGGGCTGGCGCGCGCCATCGCAGGTCACTGGCTCCCCGGTGATCGGTGGGCACACGGTCTATAGCCTGGCGAGCGACGGCTCCCTCTATGCCCTCGATGCCGACACTGGCGCCACGCGAGCCTCTGTCTCCGTCGGCGGGGTCACCCGCTTCGCCACGCCAGCAATCGTCGGCAGCGCGCTCTACATCGGCACCCTGACGGGGATCACCGCGATCGGAATCGCGTGAGCGCACTTCACCCCGAGATGGCTCCAGGGAATTGCCCTTACCCTCGGCTGTCATGTGTGCCTTTCGTGTGCATTCGTGCGTGCGCGCTCTTACCACGCGAGCGAGGAAGGAAGGGCTCGGAAGCCCCTCGCCCTCATGGAGAGGAGTTGGGGGCGAGAGTACGTTATCGCGCTGTAGTCGGCTCGGCTTGCCCCATAGCAACGGGCGAGCGAATTTTGTGATACTGTATCGTTACGCAATCTCTCACACGGCATATTGATCTCATCTCGCATCACGCCATTCCCTCTCTTCTGGCACTTCACGGACCCTTTGTCGTAGTAACAGCACGAGCAGCTGCGACGCTCAGTCGCATCCCTGAAGTGAGGCAGCCATCATGACGACCACCGCGACCCCTCCCGCGAGTGCCGGCACGCCCTCCACACCGCCTGCCCCCCGGCAGACCGCGATCCGTCGCGCCATCGGGCTCTTCGTTACCATCGCCGCTGTGGCCACCTTCGGCTACGCGGGCATCTCGACCTACATCGCCTATTCACTGGCCTATGAGGCGCCCAAGCCGGTGGTGGGAAGCCCCGCTGACTATGGACTCACCTACCAAGAGGTCACCTTCCCCAGCCGGGTGGATCACATCATGCTGCGTGGCTGGTTCATCCCCGGCGTCTTGCCCAGCGGGAAGCTCACGGATGATCGCACCATCGTGATGGTGCACGGCACACGCACCAACCGCGCCGACAAAGCCGCGGGACTCCTCCAGCTCTCGTGCCAGCTCGCCAAGCAGGGCTTTGCCATCCTTGCCTTTGACATGCGTGGCTCCGGCGAGTCGCCCCCAGAGCCGCTCTCGCTCGGCTACTTCGAGCAGCGCGACGTGCTCGGCGCAGTAGACTTCCTGCGGACGGGCACACCGCCGTATCCTGACCTGGGCCGCCCGCGTGTGCTGGGTGGCTGGGGTGTCTCGATGGGCGGGGCGACGCTGTTGCTGGCCGCGGCGCACGAGCCCGCGCTGGCTGCCCTCGTCTCAGACAGCGCCTATAGTGACATCATCCCGATCCTCGAGCGTGAGGTGCCGTTGCGCGGCCATGTGCCCGACGCGCTCACCCCCGGCGGGCTCCTCGCGGTTCGCGAGCTCTATGGCTATGACTTCTATAGCGTGCGCCCAGTGGATGTCGTGGGCACGCTAAACCGTCCGCTCCTCCTCATCCACAGCGACACCGACGATTACGTGCCCTTCGCGAACTTCCTCCAGCTGACCGCCGCAGCCGCCGCTGGACCCGAGGCCAGCCAGATGCAGCAGTGGCATCTCTCCGGCCCCAAGCATGCCCAGGCCTTCAATCAGCTGCACGATGTCTATGTGCAGCACATCGTCACGTTCTACACCGCCGCACTTGGCGCGGATAAGAGCCCCGCC
>DASWAC010000466.1:0-4694 GCA_036391335.1 Ktedonobacterales bacterium | reverse complement strand
TCGAGCAGCTCCGGCTTGGCGTGGTCGCCTTCCACGATGCAGACGACCACGAGATCGGCGCTATTGAAGACACGCATGGCGCGTCCCACCAGCTCGTGGTATGGCTGCACATACTCACCCTCGGCCACCCAGACGACGGTGTCGATCACCTTGTCGGTGTGCTGCGAGGTGCGAATGAGCTGATGGTGCAGCTCGGCGATCTCGGCCTCGTGCAGATCGTGCGGCATCCACTCGGGATGGTCGGCCTTCAGCTTGTGTCGCTCGGCGGCCGTCATGCTGATGTTGCGCCCGCGCAGCCCGGCTATCTGATCGAGCTGCCGCTGCACGACCGGCGCGTGAGGCGAGGGGTCATGCACCCCAATCGTATAGATCGGCATGTCGTGGAAGGTGCGCTCCGTTGCCGAGGCGATCTCGGCGGCGAACGTGCTTGCCACCGTGCCTACCCCGATGACCGCCACCGTCCGATGCTGCCCTGATGTCAACGATGCCATAGGCCACCTCGCCTCTGCGCGTCGAGCGGGCGACTGCCGCCGGATGTCTCACGAACGCCAACCCTCCCCACGGATGGGGAGGGTGTCCTGCCATGCGCTTGACTAGATGTTACGCTTTTGCCCCCACTGCGGCGCGGGCTGTGCACCGGCTTCAGCGGGATCGATATACTGGAGTGCCGCGTCAACATTCGGGAGGCCATAGATCGCCGTGACCTGGCAATAGCGGTCGCCGAACTCGGCGGGATCCTGGCCTGAGATGTCCACACCTTCGGCAGCGTTGCCCACGAGTAGGCTCACATTGTGCACCGCAGGCAGCTTGTCGGGTGGCGATGCGAACCACACACGCATCAGGTGCTTGTAGCGATCGGACTCCGGGCTCTCGGCAGGCAGTGGCGCCAGACAGATCGCCGCGACGGGCCGGCTGGAGAGGTCGGGTGCGCTGAGCACGCTGTTGACGCCGTCGCCTCTGAGCACTTTTTCCGCGAGCTGCTTCGTCTTCCCGGTGACGTCATCCACGAACGGCTTCGACTCATAGCCGCCCATCCTGCCGAACCAGCCGCGCACCCCCGCGACGGGTCGCGTGGCGACGACGCCGCCGGAGGTGGTGCTGAGCCCGGCAAAGGTGAAGCCACGATGGCGCAGCTCGTCGAGCATGTCACCCAGGCCCTGGTTATCGGGCTGGCGGGTCGCGCCAATGGTGGCGGCGAGACTCTTGGTGAAGAGGTGCTTCACCGACGGGCCGAGCTTCCCGCTGGCCTCGGCATTGTCGCGCAGCACGAGGAACGATGGCTCGACGGTGAGCATGTTGGCCGGCTCGGTCGCCGTGATGAGCTGCTCCAGCTTGTTGAGCGCCGCCGTGTGGGCGCCAGTGACGTTGCGGGGCACGAGCGCGACCACCGAGACACGCACGCCGCGCATGCTGCGGTTGTCCGGATGCTGCCAGGCGCGCATCTGCTGCACTGCCAGGTCGAGCAGCTCACCCTCAGGCGTCTTCTCGCCGACGTCGATCACCCAGAGCAGCATTCCTGGGGGCGCAGTGTTGCCCATGGCGGCGCCGGTGGCATGGAACCGATCGGAGATATGGTTGAAGAGGCGCGCTACCGGGCGATGGTCGGCCGGCTGCACAGAGATATCGTGCGCCTGATGGCTGGCGGTGCCGCCAACCTTGGCCAGCTGCAGCTGGCGATGCGCGGCCTGATAGGTATGCGGATCGGCGGTATAGACGCCTGCGGCGGTCAGGTAGCCAGGGCTGGCCAGCGGCTGCACCTCCTGGGCGAGCTCAGTGGCGAATGTGCTGGCGGAGCGTCCCATACCGACGATGGCGAGGCGGCCTGAGATGCGCGGCGCGGTCTCCACCTTATCCTGATGGAAGAGATTGTAGATCTCGATCAGCATGTTCCCGCCGAGATCGCCTACCACGCGGATGACATTGCCAACGAAGCCGAAGACCCAGCCGACAAACTTCAAGACCAGGATGACCGGCAGCGCGACAATCACACCGAGGCCTGCCGCGCCGCGCATGATGGCCCAGGGGGTCAGCGAGAGCGCCAGGAAGAGGGCGACCAGGAGCGAGATGATGGTGATCGCCTCATAGGCGGGGAAGATCACTCTGGCCTGGTCGAGGAGCTGCTGGCCCAGGTAGCCGAGGAAGGCGGAGACGATCACCCCGAGGATCATGAGCAGCGCGGCGACCGTCAGCAACACCCGTCGCTGGGCCTTGCTGATGTGGGGGAAGAGCTGCGCGCCCTCGGGAATCAAGCCGGAGACGTCGAACGCGATGGCCGCGCCCAGGAGCGCGATGCCCGCGATCAGCACGCCCGAGAGGCCAGCGCCCAGGTCGCGGAAGAAGTTGAGCGGGCCGAGGTTGATCCCGGCGGCATTGTGGAAGAGCACCGTATTGATGCGCTCAGCCGTGAAGACGAAATCGGAGAGGATCACCGTCATGGTGAGGAACAAGAAGAGGAGCTCGCTAAAGATCAGCTCGACTACATGGCGGTCGCTCTTAGGCTTTTCCGGCTCGACGGGATCAGGCAGGGGAGCCGCCTGCCCGGTGACGGGCACCTCAGGAACCTTGTCATTCGCCTGGTCGTTGTAGTCATTGGGCGCGTAGCCAGGCCGAAAGCCATTGGCCGGCGGAGGTGTGGGAATAGTGGCATAGGGTGATTGCTGATCGCGGAGGAAAGGGGCGTCTTCGGTTTGGAGTGTCTGGCCGCCATTGCCATTAGTGTGGCCGCCAGTATAGCCATTGCCAGTATAACCATTGCCAGTATAACCATTGCCAGTATAACCATTGCCAGTATAACCATTGCCAGTATAGCCGCCGGTCCCGTTCCCACCGGGATAGCTCACTGGACGGAAGCGATTGGTCTGTGAGGGCGCATAGGCGGCAGTGGTCGCGGCGGCCATATTCCCTGTGGCCGGGCCGGGGGGATCCTGGTCACCAACTGCGTCCACCTTGGCCCGCTGTTTCTCGGAGTACGGGGTGACATGATCGATGCAGAACGCCCACACGCCATCAGCCCAGGCGCCGCAGGTCTTCGCCGCGTTGTCGAGCCCCTGGCCGACGCCATCCGAGATGAGCTTGAGCGCGTTAGCGTAGTGGTGGCCCACGATGGGGATGAGCAAGATGAGGCCGACTACGACGATGAGCAGCACAGTCAGCCAGTCGAAACCTAAGTGGGGGATACCTGGCATGTTCCTTCGCCTCCTAACTGTCCTGGGCAATCCTTGAACAGAGAATCCAGGGCCAGCGTTCGGGGGATCGTGACGTCGTGTCAGCCTCCCCAGGCGTCAGCCCTGGGCCGGCCTCAGCCACCAAATAGGGTGGCACTATTTTGCAGCAGCGTTTCCGACGCTGCGGGATCATCGAAAGTGACGTCGGCGGCTTGGGCGCCCGACTTGATGAAGTCCGCTGTCCACTGCGCCTGCTTCTGCTGGGCGCGAATGGCGTTATCGGACTGGAAGAAGATGACATGCACCTTCATGCCGTCGAGGTGTACCTTGGCGCAGTCGAGGCAGGTGTTATTTTCCATGTCCGAGGCGATGATAAGGTACTTCGGGCCGGGCTTGCTTGCCAGACGCTGCGTCGCGAGCACCAGACAGCCCCAGACACTGGTGCCTCGGTCGTCTACCGGCGGATTCCAGCTCTGCAATCGCTGCACATCGCCGGCGACCTTGCCCTTGATGCTAGCAAGCGAGGCCTTGTAGGCGGCCATGTCGCTGTTGAACTGCGCGATCTTTGGCGCGTTGGCCTGATCCACACTCTGCTTGGTCGAGTTCGCGTGGTATTGGTCGGGGTCGCCGGGCGTTGGAGTGGGCTGCAGGGGAGGCAGCTGCGGCGGATTCGTCGCGGGCACCTCGAAGGGGGCCAGCGTATTGACGGGGTCGTACGTGTTGCCGGTGATCTTTGTCGCGTAGAGCAGGATGCCCTGGCTGGCATGCGCCACCCCCTGCGCATCGGGCTCCACAGAGTTGATGAGGCTCTTGGCGACGAGGTCGTTGGCGTTCTTGAAATTATCCCGGCTATAGCTGCCTGTGTCGTCGGCGCAGTATTGCACGCTGACCTGAGCTTTTGCGGGTGCGCCGACCGTAGGGCTGGGGGTAAGGGTAAGCGCGGGAAGGGTGGTGCCAGGATCACCGCAGCCTGCCAGCAGCAAGGTGGCAGCGAAAAGCGGTGCAACGAGGCGCTTTTTCATCGTAACAAGGTCCCATCACAAGCATACGACAAGAAGATAAGCCCCCTGTAGTGTCACTAGTGTAGGCCATGGACGCAAGCGATTCAAGGTCGCATGCTTTGCACAGTGGGGGCAACATGCGGCTGTTTCGCGACATTCGGGCCATTGGCCAAATCGCCCGCTCGCCCAAGCATCCTTGCCTTATAGCAGACGTCCTGTCAGGTGGCTATGGGTGTTTACGGGTGAATCATCGTTTCGGTTGTACAAATGACCATCAGGTGTCACCCGTGTGGGCGCCTGAGTCCAGCGGATGAGGCCGGTCGCAGGGCCACTGCTAGGCGGAAAGGATGCGCTCAAGACTGTGACGCAAGTGTGTCATGCGGCGGCGTCCCTCGCGAGGTGTCAGTGAAGGGAAAAGCTCTCAAAAAAGACGAAGCGCCACCGCGCAGGACTTTCGCCTGGGGCAGCGCTTCGCAGCATTTGCCTTCCGCCTCACCACACACCCCCGCATCATCAGCTCCCATTCACG
>DASWAC010000465.1:0-1754 GCA_036391335.1 Ktedonobacterales bacterium | reverse complement strand
ATCGGTGGCGAAGAGTTCTGGCTCACCCGCTGGAAGGAAGGCCAGGGCGTCAGCGGTAGGAAGCTGCGCCGCCTGGTCTCCGCTCTGCGCCCATTGATCGGCGCCGGTGCGCAGGCAAGGCTCGACGTGCTCGGCCACCTGGCCCAGGGCGCCACCGTGGTCGCCGCGATCGAGCAGCCAGAGGCGTGGGTCCCCTTCTATGACTTTACGGTCGAGGGGCACAGCACCTACCTAGCTGGCACCCGCGGCCTCACCGCCATCCATAACACGGGTTTCTCGTTCAGCCGGCTGCGTCCTGAGGGCAGCATGGTCGCCTCGACCCACGGTGTCGCCTCGGGTCCGGTCAGCTTCATGCGGATCTTCGACGGAGCAACCGAAGCGGTGAAACAGGGCGGGACCCGAAGAGGTGCTAACATGGGCATCTTGCGGGTTGACCATCCCGACGTGCTGAAATTCATCGACTGCAAGCGCGATGGCTCGGTGACGAACTTCAACATCTCGGTGGCAATCACCGATGAGTTCATGCATGCGATCGAGACCGACGGCGAGTATGACCTGCGCGATCCGCACACCCACGAGGTGACGAAGAGTCTGCGTGCCCGCGACGTGATGGACCGCATCGTTGACGCCGCGTGGTCCACCGGCGACCCTGGCCTCGTCTTCCTCGACCGGGCAAATCGCAGCACAGCGAATCCTACGCCAGAGATAGAGCTGCTCGAAGCCACGAATCCCTGTGTCGTGGGTGAGACGCGCCTGGCCACCGATCGCGGCCTCGTGACGATGGCCACCCTGCACCAAAGCGGCGAGACGCTGCATGTCGCCACTGACGGCCGTGTGCCAGGGCAGGTGGTCGCACTGGCCGCGAATGGTGGCGCCGTGACCACCGAGCCGGTCCTCTTCCACGAGGCGGTTCCTGTCTTTCAGACGGGCACGCAGGTCCCCGTGTGGAAGCTGACGACGAGCCATGGCATCGAGATCACCGCGACCCCCAGCCATCGCTTCCTGACGACGGAAGGATACAAGCGGCTGGACGAGCTTCAGTTTGGTGACACGCTGCTGCTCCAAAGCGGCGAGGGCCAGTGGTCCGGCAATCCGGCGCTGCCTGAGATTACCTATGGTGTACGCAGCGAGTCACGCTTGCGGGCGAAGATCGCGCGTGGCGAGGCGGCTCCTCCCACGGAGTGGTCAGCCGAGCTTGGCGAAGTGCTGGGCTATGCGCTCGGCGATGGCTACGTGCGCCGTGGGGATACCGCTGACATCCTTGGCCTGGCAATCGCCACGGATGACCGCGCGATCACCTCAACACTGCGCGACCGGTTCCGCACGTGGTTTGGCGTTGATGGCACGCTGAGCGAGCGCCAGGGCCATTCTCAGCTCGACTACGCGGGGAGTGTGGCGACATTCTTCATGGGCCTCGGTTTGATGCCGGTACGCGCTCATGAGAAGCGTGTGCCTGCGAGCGTCTTCCAGGCGCCGCGTGACGCCGTCGTCGGCTTCCTGCGAGGGCTCTTCAGCGCCGATGGCAGTGTGCAGATTGGCGCTGTGGAGAAGGGCGCCTGCAGTGTCCGGCTGGCGACCTCATCCAGGGGGCTCGCGCAGGACACACAACAACTGCTGCTAAACATGGGCATCGTGAGCACGCTGCGGCTGCGCCGGCAAGAGGCCGTGCGCCTTTTGCCAGATGCTAATCGCGAGCCGAAGGAATATACGACGCAGGCACAGTATGAGGTCATCCTCGACAAAGCAAATCGTGA
>DASWAC010000464.1:0-6436 GCA_036391335.1 Ktedonobacterales bacterium | reverse complement strand
CTTCGCGCGAGCGCGGTGATGGACAACAAGCCCTCGCTCATGCCATCAGCGGGCTGCGGCAGCTTGCCGAGCGCCTGAGTCGCGTCACGTGGCACGTTGGGTAGCCCCTGGCTGTCCAGGTCAAGCATGATCGCAGCCGTGCTATGCTCGAGCAGCTCAGAGATCACCCACGGATGAGCCCCTAATACTGCCGGGCGACTTATCGTTGCCGGCTCATAGTGACCTGGGCGACAAAAATTGCCCGCCCACTCGGGGCTCCGAATGGGCGGGCAGTTAAACGCGTCTGCTCTACTGTGCACCTGGAGGCAGATCACTCCTCTTAGGCGACAGCGGACGTGGGTATCGTCCAAAGCCCACGGCCATGGGTCGCCGCAAGCAAAATGCCACCTGGAACGACACGCAGGTCATTCACGACGACATTCGGCAGGCCCATGCCCAGCCGCTGCCAGGTGCCCCCGTGCAGACCCGCGACATATACACCCACGTCGGTACCGACTGCGAGATGCGTGCCCACGATCGCCACCGCATTGGCCGGCGCATCCACCAAGTCGCCCGAGATATCGTTCCACGTCGCCCCGCCGTCGCTCGTCTCGAAGACGTGCCCGACACCGGGATCCAATGGTCCGATAATCCAGTGGCGCGAGTAGCCGGAGTAGGTCACATAGGCATGCGCTGGGTTCGCCGGATCAATCGTGACGCCGGTGGGATAACGCGTCGCGAGCGGCGGGGTCAGCTGATGCCAGGTTCCGCCATAGTTCGTCGCGATGCCACTCTTGAAGCCGGTTCCTGAGCTAAAGCTCGGATTGCATGGCCCACACCAGGCGGCATAAGTCGTGCTGCCGGCGGTGGCCAGCGCCGTGGTTGTGTGACCCGCGCCCTGGTTGAAGACGATCTTCCAGTCGCAGGTCGTACTGTTGCACACCGTGTTGAAGCCGTTGGTCGACTCCCAGACATACTGGCCACCAGCCACGAGATGGCTGAGATTGGTCGAGTCGGCCACAAACGGCGCAATGAAGCGCGGGTTCGGGTCGGCCGGGATGATGTCGGTCCATGTGTGCCCGCCATCGGTGGATTTCGCGATGGTCAGGCCTACATACTCGGTCATCACGTTATTGGGGTTAGCCGGGTCAACGACCACATCACCACCATCACCGCCAAACGGCTGAGTCGCGAAGCCTTGCGACAGAATGACCTTGGCCGTGCCGTTATCCTGCAGACCGCCATAGAGTGTGAGCGGGCCGCTCGCGGCCTGACCACCGTCGGCATAGTAGAACTGGAGGGTGCCCAGAGTGCGGTTCAGGTTTGTCCAGTTGCCTTCCTGGTGGTTCGCCAGTGAGCGCGACCACACGCCGCCATCGTTGCCGACCCAGACGGTCCCATTCGCAATATAGACCGCGTGCTGATCTGAGTGGGTCGTCGGCTGGCAGGTGCCGGGGAAGGGATTATAGGTGAAGCACGGAAAGCCGAAGTTCCAATAGGGGCCGATGGTCGTCCAGCTCGCGCCACCATTGGTGGTCTCGTAGACTTCCTCCAGGCCCGCATAGACATGATTCGGGTCGGCCGGATCAACGGCGAGGAACTGGTTGTACCAGGCCTGCACACCTGGCTGATAACCCTTCCCGATGGTGCCGACCTTCATGGCCGAGCCAGAGCTCGCTAGCTTCGACGACTCGGCGACCTTCGTGAATGGACCCTGTGGGCTGCCGGTGTTCGAGACATAGATCCCATCCAGGATCGTTTTGGTGACTGCCTTGTTGAAGAGGTCCGCGCTCTGCACCACGGCGTAGAGCTTGCTGCCATCACCTGCGTAGGCCAGCGTCACGCGCCCCTGCGACCCAGGTGAGACATAGCCCTGCGGGTTGGCAATGGCCGTGAAGCTGTCGCCACCATTCGTTGACTCATAGAGCCCATTCGTGGCAGCGCCGCCGCGCCAGCCAATCACGGCAATCACGTCGCCGCTCGCGCCGCCAGTGCCGGGTCGCACCACGACATCGGTCACAAAGTTGGCGATGAGGTTAGTCGTGCTGGTGCCCAAGACACGCGCCCAGCCCGATGCCCCGGCGGTCCATCGGAAGAGGCCGTGGGACGTTGCGGCATAGAGGCGAGTGTGGTCCACCGGATCCACCGCGATGCGATAGATCAGCGCACCATTTAGCTCATTGCCACCCACACGCGACCAACTGGCTCCGCCATCACTGGATTTGAGAATGCCGATGCCGGCGTAGGAATCGCCGCTCGTGTTAGCCTCGCCTGTGCCGGCATAGACCGTATACGCCGAGCCACTGGCGCTCGTCTCGTCGATGGCGAGCGCGCCGATGGAGGTGGTGTCCTGAGTGTCAAAGACTGGCGCCCAATGCTGGCCAGCATCGGTGCTCTTCCACACTCCGCCATCCGCGCCACCCGCGAAGACCGTCTGCCCATTCTTCGTGGCAGCAAGCGCGGTGATGCGTCCACTCACATATCCCGCACCCGCTCCAGAGTTACTATGGGCGGGGTCAACGTAATTCGGATCATCGGTAAAGTAGTTCTTGGGGCCGACCTCAGTCCAAGGGGTGCTGGGGCTCGTCACCGCGACACCCTTGACGTAGCTCATCGCTGCCGGCCACGCTGCTGAGGGCGCCACATCAGCGGGAGCGGCGCGCTGCTCTGAGAAGAATTCGATGGATCGCTCAAGCTCGTGCGACTCATCGCCCACGTCATGGCTGGAGTTTCCCCCTGCCGCGTGGACGGTGCCCTGCCGGTGCAGAGTGCTGAGAATCAGGGCGGCCACGGCGAGCACGGCCACGACCACGAACGCCCAGCGCTGCCAGCTTCGCAAGCGCAGCATCATACCACTACTCCTGGTTTGTCTTCCAACAACACACTCATCCTACCCGCTGCGGGCCATGGCCGGAGAGGCCAAGGGATTCCTGCGCAGACTCCTCACATCACTCGCTTTTTGGCAAGGTCACCACGCTCCATTGCGTAGCTGTCTCTGGAATGGAGAACGGGCCGACTCCGAGCAAGCGCCTGCCAACAGGGCCAGAAGCCACGAGTTCTGGCGAGCAGGCACCCAGCGCATTATCTCACATTCACCCCATTCTGCCATGTTGGCACGCCTATGTTGGTACGCCAGAGAGGCGCTGCGCGCACGAAAACGGCCACCCGGTGTGACACCGAATGGCCGATCGCGTGACGTTTCCCAGCGCTAGTCGAGCAGGTCCTCGAACTCGCCCACTTCATGACGCATCGGCAGCGTGACATCCATCAGCGTGGCCGCCGAATCTGCCGCGATCTCGATGGAGCGCCCGGTCACCAGGGCGTGGTGAGCGGCTTCGAGGATGCGCACGACGCGCAGGCCGTCCAACGCACTGGCACGAGGTAATGCGCCGGTCGTGATCGCGTGGGCAAAATCTTCCACCTCGGCACGCAGCGGCTCGCTCCAGTCGATGTGCGGGATCGAGATGCGGCCAGCGCGAGAGGCGACCTCCGGGTCGGCGTATTCGTCAGCGCCCACGTTGAAGATACGCAGCGCCTCGCTGGGGTTCGTGTCATCATAGATGGCCATGCGCGAGTCGCCGATGATGCTCACCCGCCGTGTCTTCTCGGGGTGCAGCCAGCTCACGTGCACATGGGCAGTTGTGCCACCGTCGAACTCGAACTCGAGGTGAGCCGTGTCACAGATGTCGCGACGCAGGTGGTCGCGAGCCGTCGCCCGCACCCGTGAGGGCATCTCGCCAAGCAGGTAGAGGATGATGGAGACGTCATGGGGAGCGAGATCCCATATCACATCAGTATCCGAGCGGAAGATACCCAGGTTGAGGCGCTCGGCGCTCAGGGAGAGCACGTGGCCCAGCTCATTCGCCCGGATGATCTCGCGCAGCTCCGTCACCGGCGGGCTATAGACGAAGGTGTGCCCCACCATGAGCGTGAGCCTCATCTCCTGCGCCAGCGCCACCAGGTCCTCCGCTTCGGCCACACTCGCGGTGAGTGGCTTCTCGACCAGCACATGCTTGCCTGCCAGCAGCGCCTGCCGCGCGAGTGTGTGGTGCGAGCGCACCGGCGTGGCGATCACCACTGCGTCAGCATCGGAGGCAAATACCTCAGCGGCATCGGTGGTCGCCCGCACCCACGGCATATCCGCCCGGACCTTCGCCAGTCGCTGGGGATCGGAGTCGGCGACCCAGGCCAGCTGGGCCTGTGGTATCGAGTGAATATTGCGGGCGATCTTCGGCCCCCAATAGCCCCACCCGACCAGGGCGATTTTTAGCTCATGCATTCCTGGAGTGTCCTGTCTGTGCATACTGTGTGTTTGCGATGAGTAGCGCGATCGATGAGTAGCGCGATCGATGAGTAGCGCGGTCTATTTCTCGGCGTGGCGCTCTACGGCAGCGATCACACGGTCCAGCTGTGCCTGGGTGATCTCGGGATACATCGGCAGCGAGATGATCTGCTGCGCGATACTCTCGACGACCGGGAACGCGCCGGCGGTGTATTCGTAGCGGGCGCAGGCCGGCTGGAGGTGGAGTGGGATCGGGTAGTGGATGCCCGTGCCGATGCCTTCGGCCTGCAACGCCTCACGCAGCGCGTCGCGGTTGGCGACCCGCACCACGTAGAGGTGAAAGACATGGCCAGCATCGGGCGCCACGGCCGGCACATCGCTGACCACATCGCGCAGGCGCTCGCTGTAATACGCGGCATGCGCCCGGCGCCGCTCATTCCAGTCGTCGAGGTGGGGCAGCTTCACGCGCAGGATGGCGGCTTGCATCTCGTCCATGCGACCATTGACACCCATCATGTTGTGCTCATAGCGCACGCGCGAGCCGTGATCTCGCAAGACAGCCATCTTCTCGGCCAGCGTGGCGTCGTTGGTGACGCAAACCCCCGCCTCGCCATAGGCACCGAGGTTCTTGCTGCAATAGAGGCTGAAGCAGCCGACATCGCCAATGGAGCCGACTTTGCGTCCCTTATAGGTTGCGCCGTGGGCCTGCGAGGCATCTTCGACGACACTCAGCTCATATTTGCGGGCGAAGTCCATGATAGGGTCCATCTCTGCCGGATGCCCATAGATGTGCACAGGGATAATGGCTTTGGTGCAGTCGGTCACGAGTGACTCGAGCTGGCGCCAATCGAGGGTGTAGGTGACAGGATCAATATCCGCGAAGATTGGGGTGGCGCCGGTGTTGGCAATGGCCTCGACAGTCGCCATGAATGAATGCGCGGTGGTGATGACCTCGCAGCCAGGCCCGACACCGCAGGCGCGCAGCGCGATGGTCAGCGCCTCGGTGCCATCGCACACGCTCACGCCGTGGGCAGCGCCACAGAAGTCAGCGAATTCGCGCTCGAAGCCCTTTTGCTGCGGGCCAAGGTAGAGGTGCATATCGTCCAGCACATCCAGCAGCGACGCGATGACCTTCGGGCGCAGCTGGCGATATTGTGCGTGCAGGTCCACCAGAGGGATAGGTTCGGCCGACATAGGTGCTGCCTTACGCGATCTAGCATGAAGCGTAGTAACCATCGATTGAGGCTCCTCATCATTTGAGGCTGGGGAACACATTCCTCTTCCTAGCGTATCGGCGCCAAGTGGCCTGCGCATCGTGGCACTGGTTGCTGTGGAGTCCCGAACTGGTATCCGCGTTGTGACCGCATGGGTGACGGCGAGGTGTCTGGCCGAGGGGAAGCAAGGAGAAGACGAAAGAGTGGGCGAATTGTCTCGCCACTGCCATGCGTGATTACACCGCTTTGGCACCAGCACGCGACGACAATAACAGTAGAAATATCTTCACAAGACCCCTTCCTGTAGGGGGTCCTCTATTCCTCGTGGCCTCCCACTCCACCTTTCCTCCCAGATCAATCCCCTGTCGCAAGGAGCCTCAACAATGGCCAGTAAGGCCCTGCGTGAGCATCAGGTGCTCGCGCCTCCCATCGCCAAACCCACGCTCGTCCAGCCGCAGGTGCTGCGGACGCCAGCCTATGCGTCCCCCCCAAGTCTCTATGACCGTGCCAAGCGAGCGATGGATGTGCTGCTGGGTGGGTTGCTGATGGTGCCCTTTGGCGTGCTCATGGGGATCATCGCGCTGCTTATCAAGCGAGACTCTGTCGGGCCAGTATTCTTCCTGCAAGAGCGCATCGGCGCCAATGGCAAGCCCTTCAAGATGTACAAATTCAGAACGATGGTCGTGAATAACGATGATTCGGGTCACCGCGAGGCAGTGGCGGCCTTCATGAACGGCCAGCAGCTCAGTGACGGCGACCCTGACAGCATCTATAAGCTCAAAGACGATGCGCGCGTGACGCGTGTGGGGCGTATCCTGCGGAAGCTGAGCCTCGACGAGCTTCCCCAGCTGATCAATGTCGTCCAAGGGTCGATGTCCCTGGTGGGGCCGCGCCCACCACTAGACTATGAGGTCGAGTGCTATTCTGAGCACGACATGCTTCGGCTGCAAGGGAAGCCGGG
>DASWAC010000463.1:0-8818 GCA_036391335.1 Ktedonobacterales bacterium | reverse complement strand
GATACCGTTGCCTATGATGACGTATCGCTTGCTGACGTTGGCGGCCAAGGGGGAGACTCCTGTCACGAGAGCACGTGTGAAACAAGGCCTAGTGTAGCATGCAAAGAACCATCCGTGCGGGCGGTCGGGCAAGCAGGCTAGCCGAGCAGCGACAGCAGGCGTGGCACATCGATATTTGCTCCGCTGACCACCGCGACCACCCTGTCACCCTCTCGCTGGCCCACACGGCCCGCCAGCAGCGCCGCCACAGCCGCGGCCCCGGCAGGCTCCGTCATGATCTTCGCGCGCTCCAGCAGCACTCGCATGGCATGACGAATCTCGTCATCGCTGACGAGCACGATGCCATCTACATACCGCTGGACCGCCAGCAGGTTCAGCTTGCCGGCGAAAGGAGCCGCCAGCCCGTCGGCAATGGTATTCATCTCGGTGATGCTTACCGGCTCACCTTTGCGCAGCGCCTCGGTCATCGCCTGCGCGCTCTCGGGCTCGACCCCGATCACCCGCGTGCTAGGACTGCGCTCTTTGATGGCCGGCGCGACGCCTGAGATCAGCCCGCCACCACCCACCGGCACGATGACAACATCAGGCGCGCTGAGGTCGTCTATCACCTCCAGGCCCACGGTGCCGGTCCCCGCGATGATGTATGGGTCATCAAAAGGCGGGACGAAGGTTAGCCCTCGCTCGCGCTCCAGCTCATAGACATGGTCAAAAGCCTCGACATTATTCTCACCAAAGAGGTCCACTGTCGCGCCGTAGGCCCGAGTGGCTTCGACCTTGTTGGGCGCGGCAGCCTTACGCATCACAACCGTCGCGGCCAGACCCTCTGCGGCCGCCGCCCAGCTCACTGCGGCGGCGTGGTTGCCAGCCGAGACCGTGACCAGCCCGCGCGCCCGCTCTGCCTCGGTGAAGTTTGCCAACCGGTTGAGCGCCCCGCGGGCCTTGAATGAGCCGGTCTTCTGGCGCTGCTCCTCTTTCAAGTAGAGGATGACCGGTGGACTCGCCATCACGCCGATGCTCGTGGCCGTGGCAAGTGGTGTGCGGTGCACACGGCCCAGGATGCGCTCGCGGGCGGCGACGATATCGGCAAGCGTTGGGAGGTCATTAGGAGCTGGCATGCGCGGTACCTTTATTTCTCTCGCGGGACGGCGGAAAGGCGATGTTGACCGGAGGATAGGCTGAGCACGCACCACCCGTCAAGTGCTTGCCTCGCGCTGTCCCGGCGCGTTGACACCGGGCCCGGCCAGGCTTAGACTCTGTCGAGTGCGACCATTGCACCACTGCGCGGATCTTCATCGCAAAGGATATCGAACGTGAGTCAGGCTCTCTCAGCTACGCGAGCCATTCAGCTAGAGCGGTTCGCGGGGGTGGCGGCTCTCGTGCTGGCGCTGGCCGGGCTGCTGCTCGTCCTCTTCGCACCCATCATCCCAGTCTGCCAGACCGCTGTGGGCGCGACCTGCGTGAGTGGTGGCACACGGCACACAGGGCTCGCCGGGGCGCAGGCCGATGCCGGCGCCTGGGTCGTTATCGTTCTGCCCTGCCTGATTGCCTGCGCCGCCGGTCTGGCCGCCGTCGCGGATGCGCGGCGCATGGCGCGGTGGCCGATGTTGCCTCTCGGCGTGGGCGTCGCACTGGGGCTGCTGGTGTGCACGGTGGCCGCCACCGGCACCCTCGCCGTGTATGTGCCGGCCGAGCTAGCGGTGATGCTGGCTGGCTATGGCGCGGTGCTGCGTCGCTGGAATCGCAAGACACCTGCTGGCGGCGAAGTAGGGGGTGGAGGTTGACGGACCGGCTGCCCGCGTTGTATCTTATGTGCAACGGAAGGAGGTGGTGTATTCATGAGTGAACGTATACGCTGCGCAGGCAGCCTGGATGCTCTCTACACCGTTTCTGAGGGAGTGTCTCGCCGCTAGCGTGCGGTGTGCAATTCACCCACGACGGTAGGAAGCCCTGCTGTCTGCGCGGTGCCAAGCCGGGGGAAGAGTAACATCTTTCTCCGGCTTGTTCTTTGTCCGGAGCACAGCTCTCGACGGCCGAGGATCTCATGAACGTCTCCGATGCGGGCCGGCTCGACATAGATGCCATCGAGCGCGACGTGGCAGCGCTCACGGTGGGCAGTCCCATACATTATGTGCCCGTGACCGGCTCGACGAATGCCCTGGCGCGCGAGCTGGCCCTGGCCGGCGCAACGCCCGGCACACTCGTCATCACCGACTATCAGAGCGCCGGACGTGGCCGCCAGGGGCGCATCTGGGACGCCAAGCCAGGACAAGATCTCACCTTCTCCCTCATTCTCCGGCCACTCTTCTCGCCACACCTGCTCACCATGGCGTGCGCGGTGGCGGTCGCGGACGCCCTCGCTGGCTCCGCAGGCATTGCCGCGCGCATCAAATGGCCCAACGACGTGCTCGTGGACGGCAAGAAGCTCTGTGGGATCCTCATCGAGACTGACGGCGTAACCACCATCGCGGGCATCGGCATCAACGTGGGCGGCACGTTCACGGGTGATCCCGAGCTTGGCCAGCGGGCAGCCAGCCTGGCTGATGTTGGCGCGGGCGCACTCTCTCGCGAGCGACTCCTGGTCGAAGTCTTGCGCCGTCTCGCGGCGATCTATGATGACCTCCAGAGCAGTGGGGCGGCCGCGGCGACGCGCCTGATGCGCCAGTGGACCGCCGAGCTGGAGACGCTGGGCCGCGTGGTGACGGTGCACCAGCACGATGGCGAGATCACCGGCTATGCCGAGGCGGTCGAAAGCGATGGGGCGCTGGTCTTGCGGCTCGATGACGGCACGCGCGCGGTTGTTCGCTGGGGCGATGTGCTCTAGGCGCGTTGACGAGATTTAGTACACTGGTGGCAGCCTCTTGCCGAGGCGCCTGAGGCGTGGGGACGCCGAAGCCGTAGCACGCGCAGTCGGGGGGAAAGGTTCCACCGTGTACAACGATCCACAGATGCCCATGTCAGACCAGCAGTATCAGCAGCAGGAACAGCAACGCCGCAAGATGGGCCTGCCACCCAACATGGACCCACGCCGCGCGATGAATGCGATCAATATGGAAAAAGTCGCAATCGCCCAGGCGGCGGCCCGCGCCGAGGCAGCGGCGGCCAGCACGGTGGTCATTGCCACCGTCGTCAGCCTGGTCACGTCAGCCTTCGGGTTCGTCGCCGCGCTCGCCTGGAACGACGCGCTCACCAAATTCTTTGACACCCAGCTCTCGTCCTTCGGCCTCACCGGCCTGGCAGCCTCCTTGGTGCACGCCCTCGTGGTGACAGTGATTGCGGTCATCGCGGTCACCTTCATGAATAGAATTACCAGTCGTATTGCCAAGAAGTCGGCGATTGAAGCCGCCAAGGCGGGGTGATGCACACGGAAAGATCAACGACCCCTCGCTCCCAAGAGCATTCATGGACTACGCTGTGTCCTTTCGCGGAGTGCGGCGCTGTGCCGTGGAGTCGTGAGGTGATGTCCATGCTATCGGTCGAAGAGGCGCGGGCGCGCATCCTCGAGCATGTCGCGCCGCTCGGCACGGAGCGGGTTGCCCTGGACGCCGCGGCCAGACGAGTGCTGGCGGCTGATATCACCTCGCGCGAGCCCATCCCGCCGTTTGATAACTCGGCCATGGACGGCTATGCCCTGCGCGCTGAGGACATCTCGGCAGCCAGCGCCGAATCACCGGTGAGCCTGCGGCTGGTGGGCGAGGTGGCCGCCGGGGCGGAGCAGCTGCCCACCCTGTCGGAGGGGGAAGCACTGCGCATCTTTACCGGCGCGCCGGTGCCCCCCTCGGCGAACACGGTGATCGAGCAGGAGGCCGTCAGCGCGGATGATGGGCAGGTGACGCTGGTGGCTCCTGTGCGCCCAGGCAACCACATCCGGCCCAAGGGTGAGGATATCACACTGGGCTCGGTCGTGCTCAGGCGAGGCAGTGAGCTGGGTCCGGCCGAGATCGGGGTGCTCGCGACCCTGGGCTATGCCGCCGTCGAGGTGTCACGACAGCCACGTGTCGCCATTCTGGGCACCGGTGATGAGCTCGTGCCACCGGGTGAGCCGCTGCGTCCTGGGCAAATCCGCGACTCGAATGCGTATTACCTGGCCGCGGCGGTGCGACGAGCAGGCGGCATCCCTCTCGCGCTTGGCATCGTCGGCGATGACGAGCCAGCCCTGCGCGAGCGTCTGACCCAAGCCGCCGACGCGGATCTGCTGCTGACCTCCGGTGGAGTCTCGGTGGGCGAGCATGATCTGGTGAAGCGCGTGCTCAGCGAGCTGGGGAGCATCGCCTTCTGGCGAGTGCGCGTACGCCCTGGCAAGCCACTCGCATTTGGGCTGCTCGGCTCGACGCCCGTGCTTGGCCTCCCAGGAAATCCGGTCTCAGCGGCGGTGACGTTCGAGCTTTTTGGCCGGCCCGCGATTTGCCGCATGCTGGGGGCTACCAGCATCGAGCGCCCCCTGATCAGCGCGCGGCTGACTGGTGCGACCTTGCATCGCACGGACCGCCGGCAGTACCTGCGCTGCCGCCTTGCCACTGCTGAGGGGGTGCTGATGGCACACCCGGCGGGCAATCAGGGATCGCACATCACCACGTCACTCGTGGGCGCGAGCGGCTTGCTCATTGTCTATGAGGGTGAGGGTGCCGTCCACGACGGAGACACCGTGCCGGTGCTGCTGCTAAATGATGGCATGCCCTGGGGAGTCTGAGGAAGGCTAGCCGCGAGGCACGCGCCCGACCTCGACCGCGAGGTTGCCGCTGACGAGCTCACCGGCGAGCTGGCTGACTGCCTCTTCGGGGAGTCGGAGCCCACCCGCGAGCGCCCAGAGTGGTCGCTGGCCATCAACCACACTCAGCAAGCGCCACTGATCGCGGGTAACCTCGATGGCGCCCTCACTGTGGGGGTTGACCTCGGTAAAGTCCAGCACGACATCCGTGTCGATCGGATTCGAGAGACCACCGGTGTTGCGCGGGAGCGGGCTCACCCCGGCCAGCAGCATGCTTGTCTGCAATGGGAGCGCCAGCCGGTGCGGCGGAAAGGCGACGCCGTCCTCGAAGGTAAAGTCGCCGTCCTGCCAGCCAAGCATCGTCGCGAGCATCTCGGCGGCGTCTTGCGTCAGCCATGCCCGGAGCTGCTCGCTGGTCGCCAGGCCAGAGCTGGTAAGCATCTGGGCGAACTGGCGATCGGGGATGGTGATGATCTGATAGAACGGGATTCCAAACGAGAATTCGAGCTGCTGGGCGAAGGCCATTCCCGCCTGCACGAGCTGTTCCGCGAGGCTCGTCGGCGCGCCGAGTCGCTCGCCTACCATCCACTGCCCGCCGGCGAAATAGACGTAGGCGATGGGGACGCCACGCGAGATAACCAGGCGTCCGGTGCGCTGCGTGGTCTCGATGGACATGAGCACGTGCTGCAGAGACACGCTGTGCAGCGACCCCGAGAGTGATCCAGAATTGGCCACGACGACCTCCCTCTATCGGCACTGGTGCGTGATCTCGCGAGAGCGTGACTCGTGCGAGCGACCGGCGGGCAGCGCACGCCTACACGCTAGCATTCTAGCACGAACCGGCCCACTATGCATGAGCTCTGCAGCGCGCGAGAGTGCGTGAGCGGCAGGGAACAAGCTGGAGACGCACCACCGTGCCAGACACGAAGGGCAGGCCATCGCCTTTGCGCCCTCGCCGCGCAGCGCTGTCATGTACAATACATTTTGGCGTGCGACGGACGCATGCCCCCGCGACAATGAGGAGCCGCACTGTGGCACAGAGCGTGAAGACTGTCGGAATTATCGGCGGCGGATTGATGGGCAGTGGCATTGCTCAGACCTGCGCGCAAGCTGGATACAAGGTGCTGATGGCCGAGGTTAATCAGGAGCTGCTCGATCGCGGGGTGCAGCGGGTCACGGGAGCGTGGACGATGCTCTCAGGCAAAGGCCGGATCACCGCTGAGCAAGCTACCGAATACGCTGGGCGCTTCCATGCCACCCTCGACCTGGAGGAATTCAAGGACTGCGATGTGGTGATCGAGGCGATCATCGAGAACCTCGACGAGAAGAGGAAGCTCTTCACGCAGTTGGATTCCATCGTGAAGGCAGGCGCAATCCTTGCCAGCAACACGTCCTCGCTGCCGATCATCGAGATGGCCGCCGTCACGAAGCGGGCGGCGCGCGTCGCCGGTCTGCATTTCTTCAATCCTGCGCCGGTGATGAAGCTGGTCGAGATCGTGCGCACCATCGAGACGAGTGACGAGACGGTCGAGGACCTGCGCGAGTTTGCCGCCTCGCTCGGCAAGACGCCGATCGTCGCGAAGGATACCGCCGGGTTCATTGTGAACTTCCTCCTCATTCCCTACATGCTTTCCGCGGTGCGGATGTATGAGAACGGGCTTGCCAGCATGGAGGATATTGACACCGGCATGAAGCTCGGCTGCGGCTACCCGATGGGGCCGTTCCAGCTGCTCGACTATGTCGGCCTCGACACCACCCTCTATGCCGCCGAGGCGATCTATAAGGAATATCCTGACCAGGCCTACGCCCCGCCGACCCTGCTGCGCCGCATGGTGCAGGCTGGGCGCATGGGCATGAAGAGCGGTCGCGGCTTCTTCGAATATGCCGAGAAGCGTTAGCGCAAGGAGGAACGCAGATGACCATTGAGGATCGCGACATCGTCGTGCTTGGCGGGGCGCGCACACCGTTCGGCACCTTCATGGGCTCACTGAGAGATGTCTCGGCCATTGACCTCGGGGTGATCGCGGCGAAAGCCGCCCTGGAACGTGCCAACGTCGCCCCAGACGCCGTCAGCGAGGTGGTCTTTGGCAATGTCATGCAAACCAGCAAAGATGCCATCTACTTCGCGCGGCACATCGGGCTGAAGGCCGGCGTGCCGATCGAGACACCCGCGCTCAAGGTGAACCGCCTCTGCGGCTCTGGGCTGCAGGCGATGGTCAACGGGGCGCAGTCCCTGCTGCTGGGCGAGGGTGAGGTCGCGCTGGTGGGCGGCGCCGAGAGCATGACCCAGGCGCCATTCGTCATTCGCGGGGCGCGCGTGGGGCTGAGCCTGGGCGAGCACCATCTCGAAGACTACCTCTGGGAGTCCCTCACCGACAGCTATTGCGGGCTGGGGATGGCGCACACCGCCGAGAACCTCGCCGAGCGCTATGAGCTGGACCGCGAGACGGTGGATGCCTATGCGCTGCGCAGTCAGCAGGCGGCACGCAAGGCGCAGGAAAAGGGCTATTTCAGAGATGAGATCACTGCGGTGACCATCAAGGATCGCAAGGGCAAAGAGCAAGTCATCGAGCAGGATGAGGGCATCCGCGACACTTCGATGGAGGCCCTGGCCAAGCTGCCTGCGCGCTTCAAGAAGGAGGGCGTCGTGACGGCCGGCAACGCGAGCGGCATCAACGACGCGGGCGCGGCGCTCGTCATTAGCACCGGCGCCTGGGCCAGGGCGCACAACCTGGCGCCTTTGGCGCGTCTGGTCTCGTGGAGTGTCGTCGGTGTGGATCCCACCATCATGGGCATCGGGCCCGCGCCCGCCATTCGCAAGGCGCTCAAGAAGGCGGACCTGACCCTTGATCAGCTCGACCGCGTGGAGGTCAACGAGGCCTTTGCGGCGCAGTATCTCGCCGTCGAGAAGGATCTGGGGCTGGATCGCGACAAGACCAATGTTAACGGCGGCGCGATCTCGCTGGGGCACCCACTCGCGGCGAGCGGAGCGCGTCTGGCGCTGACACTGGTGCACGAGCTGCGACGCCATCGCCTGCGCTATGGCGCTGCCTCGCTGTGCATCGGCGGTGGCCAGGGCATCGCCGCCATCTTCGAGGCGCTCTAGCACGAGAAGGGTTCCCACATGCGCATCTTCCGCGCCGATAAGCTTCCTGGACGCTCCATCAGCCAGTTCGCGAGCGTCGGCGCGGAGATCGTGCCGGTCGCCAGGCCTACAGCCGAGGCGCAGGTGGTGGTGTTGCGGCTGATGCCCGGTGGCAAGCTCGGGCTGCATCAGACCAATTCGCGACAGCTGTTCATCGTGATGAATGGCAGCGGTGCGGTGCGGGCCGGGGATGAGCCGCCGCTGCCGGTAACGGTGGGCGACATGGTGCTGTGGGAATCCGGCGAGTGGCACGAAACCACGACGGAGGCAGGATTGCTCGCGTTGCTCGTGGAGGCTGACGCGCTCGAGATGTGAGCGGCGGCCGCTCTTGCAGAGGGCGCTACAGAGCCTTGCCGGGGTCCGCGTCTGCTACGCGACAGTCCTCGCAGCGCCCGAATAGCTCCACCGAGTGGCCCTCCACCGCGAAATTGGTGGCGCGCTCGATGGCGCGAAGCATGTCTTGCGGGAGGCAAGCGCTCACCTCGATGACCCGCCGGCAGCGCACGCATGTGGCGTGGTGGTGGTGCGCCTGTGGCCCACAGACCCGGTAACAGTGCGAGCCATCGGGGAAGGTGATTCTCGCCAGCACGCCGCGCTCGACCAAGACGTCCACCGCGCGAAAGACCGTGGCGCGACCGATGTGAGGGTCGGCGGCCTGCAAATCGTGCCACAGCTCATCTGTGGCAAAGTCAGCGCCGTGGCCGGCAAGCGTGGCCAGGTGATCGGCGATGAGCCGGCGAGGCCGTGTGCTGCGCAGACCCATATCCTCGAAGACTGTGAGAATCGTTGCGGCAGTTATCTTCACGTGCGGTCTCAACCCCTTTCAAGACATCATCATAGCGCACTGTTACTGACAATGGGCCACTGACTTTCGCCTCTTCTTCTCGCTGCGCGTCGTCATGGCTGTGTGCTTAAATGAGACGGCGTATCATTGACAAGTGTTTCACGGCGCTGCTATACTCCTCTTC
>DASWAC010000462.1:0-5563 GCA_036391335.1 Ktedonobacterales bacterium | reverse complement strand
TTGCCGCGCGCAGCCTCCGCCACGCGAATGCCTTCGATCCAGCCTTCATCGGCGTTCACCATGGCGAGATGCCCCAGGGCAACCGGCTCGCCCGCGACTTCGGCCACCAGCAGAGCGCCCTTCGCATCCGCCAGCCACTGGTCCCACACGACCGGGATGTAATCGCCATCGGCCCAGGTCGTGGCGCAGAAGGCCATGACGGCCTCGTGGTCGGCCTCACGCGCCGGCCTGAAGGCTACCGTCTCATCTGTGCTGGTCATAGGTGATGTCTCCTCGATGGCGTGGGCGCCGCACCCACGTGAAGAGTATAGGAGACACAGGCGTCTCGTGGCGTCGGGCTGCCTGACGGCTACGCGGTGGTGGCTTTGGCGCGTAGAGTGATCGGCAGCGTGGCCAGCAGGGCCAGCAACATGGCCGGGAGCAAGAGCCCCACATGCAGCAGCGCGATCCCCGGCACGAGCGAGGCGTGATAGGCAGTGGGGTCTATCGCCGCCGGTGGTGGATTCGTCGCCGTTGCCGGGCTGAGCTGCGCGAAGATGGCCGCGACTCCGGCCAGCGCGTTGATTGCCCAGGCCACCAGCACGGCAATGACCACGGCCCACAGTGCACTCTGCCCACTCTCTGCCGCCGCGAGTGCCGCCCGCGCATAGATCACCAGGGCGATGAGCAGCGCGAGGGTCCAGGTGGCGATCCACACGGCCCAGATAGTGCGGCCAGGGTCGCCCTGCACGCAGAGATGCCCGGAGCCGTCGCAGCCGAGCACGAGATGTCGTCCGTCGCCAAGAGGCGCGGCCTGGAGGTCGGCGATGGCGAATGCGGTAACGAAGGTGTTGAGCAGCAGGGTCGTTAGCCCGGCGATAGCGCCATAGAGGAGGCCCGTCTCCCACATGGCGGTCCGTGGGCGAGCGGGTGAGGTGGCTGGGATGTCAGGCACGGGTGTAGACATGGCACTTTGCCAGGCTCTCTTGGCAGGCGAGCTGCTCACATGCCGAGTGAGCTTCACTGCCTATTGAGACGGTGGAGTGGGGGCTTGCGCCACGCCTGCGCTCTGCCCCTGCGGCAGCCAGCTCGGCGCGGGCTGCTGCCAATAGGGATACTGTGGCGTGACCGGAGGCTGCCATGCGGGCGTGCTGAGCTTGGCGGTGGATGCGCCGAGCAGCCCGGCGAGCGCCCCCAGGCCCAGGCCGAGCAGCGCGGGCGCGATCGTCTGCGCGAGCACCCAGAGCAGCTGTGGCACGAGGAAGCCGGCGCGGCTGGAATAGTACATACCCGAATAGGTGCCATCCATCCGCAGCAGCACCACGCCGAGCGCCGAGAGCAGCACCCAGATGCCGCCGGTGGCCAGCGCTGTGCCATAGCCCGCGGTCGCCCCATAAGCCCTGCGGCCGAGTGCTTGTGCGGTGAGCCGCCCGGCATAGAACGCGTAACAGAGCATGATGATACCTGCCACGATGCCGCTGAGGTAGGTTGCTACGACAGGCGCTGAGAAGAACGTCGCAAGGAAGTAGAGGAAGAGAGTAAGAGGCGCCACCTGCGAGCTGTCGGCGACGGCGGCGAAGTTGAGCCGCATGGTCTGCACAAGCGGCACATTGTCGTGGTATGCGGCGATCGAGACGAGCACCTGCGCCGCCGCGAAGATGGCCGCCGTCAGGCCGATGCGCACGCCATAGCGCCGGGCGAGCCGCGCAGCTTCTTGCGATGGCATGATCTCTCTCCCCACTTGCATCACATAGCTTCATGCGTTCATACGCACCGAGCGTAGCGGGGTTACGCGCGCGTGTCAAGCGTGGGACCGCCGTGGGAGGTCAGCCACTCGACATGCTGCGCCAGAGGTGTTAAGCTGGTGAGCAGGCGACGTGCTACATCAGTGGGAGACGCAAGCCATGTGGGAGTCGGTGCGTGCGCGGCTGAAGCCGTTGGCGCTAATGCTGGCGGCCGTGGCGGCCCTGCTCGCGGTGGGCTGGCTCGTCGCCTATGCGCCAGCCCTCGTGCCGGGCCACGAGCGCAGCGTGCAGGCCGAGATCATTGTGGATAGCCAGCATCCCACCCACACGCTGCTAGTGCTTAATGTCCAGGAGGGGCTGCCCCTCTTTCAGAGCTATCGTGATCAGCGCATGACCTGCGCCGGGGTGAGCCTACCTTACGGCTTCATGCCCTATCAGACCATCGGCGGCTATTACGGCGAGGTGCCGTCAGTGCGACCAGGCGCGGCGATCCACTGTGTCTTCCACGACTGGCAGGGCACGACCCCGCTGGACCTGACCACCTCGACATGTGCAGCACCACCTGCTCCGACCCTCATGACTCCCACGAGCGGGGCGTCCATTTCGCTTTCCGCGCCATTGGAGGTCAGGTTTTCGACTCACACGGATGGCCATTCTCCGTGCGGGGATTTGGGATTCCTCCCCTGGCAGGCGCGCGACACGACTGGACACTATTCGCTCGCGACCGGTGGCGGGCTCGGTGACACCGTAGGGCACGGCGAGTTCCACCCGGTGGGCTGGCGTGGGGTGTTGCCGGGTCCGGGCACGCTCTACTTCGAGACCTGGAGCGGCATGAGCGGTTCATCCGGTCCGCAGCCGGGCTGGCGCGGGGTAAGCGAGCTGTACTACTGGAGCGCCTCATTCCCGGTGACGTGGGTCTAGGTGAACCTCCGCGTGCGACACCTCGACGGCACTGATGCTCCGCTGCCCTGTCGCTCCACTGGAGGCGCCGGCTATTGCCGATAGCTGATCAGCCAGAGCGTCGGATCGCTGATGGCGCCCCACGACCAGAACTGCCCACCTTTGGTCCAGCAATTCGCCTGATTGATGCAGCGCGCATTACTCGTCGTGACTTTCGTCCAGCCGTCTGCTGGCACCTCCGCATTGAGGAACGCCATCACCGAGGCGGCCGTGCCGGGGCTGCAGATGTCATAGCCGCGCACCCCGCCGGATGCGTCATCAGGAGTGATGGACGAGAAGGGAGGTACCGGGAAGGCCGTGGCGCCGCTGCCCACGAAAAAGACCTGCTGCTGCGCGGCAGGGTTGCTGAACGTGAAGTTCGCGCCGCAGGTGGGCAGAGTCGCCATATCGAAGACTGCCCAGCGCCCGCGATAGGTCACCACCCCCGCGCCGCGATCGGTGAACTGGTCGAAGACGAGGTAGTAGACGCTACTTCCTCCCTTGGGGTTCCAGAAGCAGGGAGCGGTGCATGCGGTCATCAGGCCACCGTCAGCCGGGAAGAGTGCGGCTGTCATCCACCCATGGGGCAACGCTGGCAACTGGGCGATGTAGAACGACTGGGCCGCGCTGACCGTCGTTGCGGGCGTGCAGGCGATGAATTGGAAGACGGTAAAGCGACCCGGTCCGCTGGCGGTCGTGCTGATCGCCGCGCTGACCGTGCCGGCAGGATAGACGATCGGATAGACGAAGCCGTGGGCCTGCAGATCGATTGCCGAGGAGCCGGGCAGAGCACTCGCACAGCTAGGCATGACCGTCGCGGTCGCTGTTGGGCCAGTGGTCCCGGTGGTCACTCCACACCCCGCCGCAAGCCACCCGAGGCTTGCCAGCAGGAGGAGGCCGGTTGCGAATGGCCGCTGGTGGAAGCGAGCCGCCATCACGGTTGTCATTTATCATCTCTGCCTTTCATGTGTCTGGCACCCTGCGTCTCGACGTCGGCGCCAACGCACATCAAGTCCTTGCCAGCCGTGTTCGATTCGTCGGCGCTTCTCCCAGCGACCCGAAGGTACGGCAGAAGCCTCACATAATCCTCTCAAGCACGGACGTCCCAATCACAAGTTCGTCAGCATCTGCGAGTGAGCTTCACAGCCCGATTCTCTGGCAGCGACAAATCCCCTCTCGGCGGGCCCATGTCACGCCGGCCGGTCGCTTCCTAACTCCACCAGACATAGCCCCCCAGATGCTCCCGTTCACCTTGCCATTGTGTGAACGCTTGTTCTATACTGCATAGGCTAGTTTCATCGCAGCCACACCGCACGGTGCTATGCTCTCGGCACTACCGCGCGCTATCATTTCCTATTCCGGACTCATTCTCCCAGCAGCAGGGGGCCAGCATGCCTTCCGACCAGATCGTCGTCCGCGGTGCACGCGAGCACAACCTAAAGAATATTGATGTCATCATCCCGCGTGACAAGCTGGTCGTCATCACCGGCCTCTCGGGCTCTGGCAAGAGCAGCCTCGCCTTCGACACCATCTTCGCCGAGGGGCAGCGCCGCTACGTCGAATCGCTTTCCGCCTATGCGCGCCAGTTCCTCGGGCAGATGGAAAAGCCCGATATCGACCACATTGACGGCCTCTCGCCCGCCATCTCGATCGATCAGAAGAGCACCTCGCATAACCCACGCTCCACCGTGGGCACCGTGACCGAGATCTATGACTACATGCGCCTGCTCTTCGCTCGCGTTGGCCTGCCGCACTGCCCCCAGTGTGGGCGTCCCGTGACCCGGCAATCGGTGGATCAGATCGTGGACGCTGTGCTCGCCATGACGGATGGCACGCGCATCATGCTGCTCGCGCCTATCGTGAAGGGCCGCAAAGGGGAATATCGGCAGGTCTTCGAGGATCTGCGCAAGGCCGGCTATGTCCGCGCCCGTGTGGATGGCGAGGTACGCGACCTGAGCGAAGAGATCGAGCTCGACAAATATAAGATTCACTCGATCGACGCCGTCATTGATCGGCTGGTCATCCACCATGATGAGCATGCCAATGGTAACGGCGGGAATGGCGTGGCCGGCAACGGCACGCTAGCGAAAGTGGCCGAGAGCGCGGCGGCCTATGCCGCGGGTGAGCCAGCCGGTGACGCTCCCGATAGCCAGCGCAACCGTGTGGCGGATTCCGTGGAGACGGCGCTCAAGCTGGGGGGCGGGGTCATCCTCGTCTCGGTCATCGGCGGCGAGGAGCGCATGTTCTCGGAGCACTTCGCCTGTGTCTATTGCCATCTCAGCCTCGAAGAGCTGGCGCCGCGAAGCTTCAGCTTCAACAATCCCCATGGGGCGTGCCCGGTGTGCACCGGCCTGGGTGTGAAGCTGGAGATTGATCCAGACCTCATCGTGACGAATCCGGACATGAGCGTGCGTGAGGGCGCTATCGTTCCCTGGCAGCGCATGATGGACGCCAGCTCGTGGCTGACGACCATCGCCAACGCGGTCGAGAAAGAGATGGGGCTCGACTTCTCGAAGCCGTGGCGAGAGCTGGATGAGCGCGCCAAGCAGGTGCTGCTCTATGGCACGACGGAGTCCGTCGGCTTCTCCTACACCACCCGGCAGGGACAGCGCCGCAAGTATAGCGCGACCTTCGAGGGCATCATCCCCAATCTGGAGCGCCGCTACAAAGAAGGCAGCGAGAGCGCGCGCGAGGACATCGAGCGCTATATGTCGGCGAAGCCGTGCCCCGAGTGCCACGGTGCGCGCCTGAAGCCGGAGTCGCTGGCGGTGACCATTGGCGACCGCAACATCGTGCAGATCGGGAATTATTCGATCGTGCAGGCACTGCGATTCTTCGAGGCGCTGACCGCCGAGCGCAAAGTGGTCACGCTGCGGCGTGATGCGCCAGCGGAGCCGCTG